>DASPIR010000003.1 GCA_035628995.1 Clostridia bacterium
AGGGCAACTACACCCCTTCACCGGGAGCGAAGCTCCGCCAGGGGGAATGGCTATGGGGTCCGGTTCAGTGGTGTCGTGAGTGCGAACCCGTTATGTGAAATATGGCAGCATATTTTAATTTCGATCTCAGCTTTGTGTTAATGACTAATTGAACTTTTGTCTTTTGAAGGAGAGCAATGATGAAAAGAATAATCCTACTATTGTTTGGTTTATTAGTCTTTATAGTTGCAGTGGCCTGCAGTGATGAAAATGCACCATATATATCTATAAAACCTGCCAACAGTACTAGTACAACGATAGAGTTAGACAGTGAGGCAAGTGTAGAAGACAATAACTCAAAAGGCAATGAACAATCTGGAATAGTAGATAGTGATATTTCTTCATTCATACCTGAGGGATGGCATATTTTAAATGGTTATGGAGAATCAAAAGTTGAAGGTGATTTAAACAAAGATGGAATCTCTGATGTCGCAGTTGTGGTTGAAGGAATAAGTACAAGTGAAGAAGCTGCACCACGTATGCTGATAATAGCGCTTGGCAACGAAGATAAATCATACAGTTTATCAATTAAGGCAGAGAAGACAATTTTAAGAGCTGATGAAGGTGGCGTGATGGGTGATCCGTTCATGGGTCTAGAAATAGATAGGGGGTCATTATTAATCAATCATTATGGTGGAAGTGCTTGGAGATGGAGCAATACCTATAGATTTAGATTTCAAGATGATGGATGGTACTTAATTGGAGCGACTAAGGACTGGTTTCATGCTGTATCAAGTGCAGGTAGACTTTATGAAGATTTCAATTTACTAACTGGTGATTATATTAGAATAGAAACTGATGAGAATGGAGTTGAGAAAGAAGTAAAGTCAAATAGGGGAAAGAAAGAGCTTGTAAATTTAATTGACTTTGATACAAATGGAGAAAGGCAGTTCTAGAGTATTACTTTAACGTTTATTGTCAATGGAAGTCGGGCTTCGCGGGGCTGCCTACTTCATATAACAATGCGCTCACGTTGTAGCACGGTGGGAGGTGCAGGGAGTAGCGTGCCTTGAGTTGCAGATGCCATTGCTCTGGAGAAATGTCAGCAACCACACCCCTTCACCGGGAGCGAAGCTCCGCCAAGAGGAAGAGCTCTGTGGTCCGGTGCAGGGGTGTCGTGAGTGCGAACCCGTTAGACACCATTCGACGATTATACCGGGCGTCCTTACCCGGCTTTTGATATCTACTGAAAATAAGTTTGGAGGCATATACAATGGGAATCGAAATTGACAAAGAAATCATTAAATCTAATGAAGATATTTTTACTATGCTAGATACTCTTCTTGAAAGGAGAGGTGGAGAATGGTGGGATAAATTTTATTCTGATAGGAGTAAACCAATTCCTTTCTTTATCAATGCGCCTGATGAAAATCTTGTATCATTTTTGGAGAAAGGATTATTCAAAAGAGGAAGAGCTTTTGATATTGGATGCGGAAATGGAAGAAATTCAATATTTCTCGCAAAGCAAGGGTTTGAAGTTGATGGTATTGATTTTTCAACAACTTCAATTGAGTGGGCAAATCAAAATGCAAGTGAGGAGCATGTGGATGTGAACTTTATAAATAAGTCCATCTTTGATTTCCAAGTACATCATAGCAGTTATGACTTTGTCTATGACAGTGGCTGTTTACATCATATCAAGCCTCACAGGAGAAACCAATACATTAAGAAGATTATAGATATTCTAAAGCCAGGAGCTTATTTTGGACTTACTGCTTTCAACTTGAAGGGTGGAGCAAATATTTCTGATTATGATGTTTATAGGGACTTTTCTATGCATGGTGGAATTGGCTTTTCAGAACTCAAATTAAAGTCAATTCTAAGTCCTCACTTTGAGATAGTTGAGTTCAGAGAAATGAAGGAAATTAGTGATAACAGCTTGTTCGGTAAGGCATTTTGTTGGGCAGTGCTGATGAAGAAAAGGTAACAGCTGGTTGGCGTCCATGCCAACCACTGAAGCTAGGGACGTCGAACAGCGTCTAACACGGCACTCACGTGGGCATAGCCTTAGGAGGACGGTAAGTAAAACGAGGATTTTCTAATAGAGTTCCGATTTACATCCCTTCACTGGAAGCGAAGCTCCACCAAGAGGACGCGCTTTGATGGTCCGGTTCAGTGGTGTCGTGAGTGCGAGACCGTTAGGCGACAGATGGTGCAACACCTGGTGTACGTGACTGCATTTTAGATTAATTAATAAAGAGGTTAATATATGAACTACAAAGAGATGTACAGAGAGGAAATTTTAAGATTAAGTGAAATTGACAGAAGTGAGGTAGTGGAATATGTCTATTACTTCAAAAATGGTAAATTAGAATTGGAAAAGGAATCATATGATATTAAGGCATGGGATAAGGAAGAATTAAGCAGCTTTATTAATAGACTATATGACCTACACGATAGACAAGGGTATATCTTTGGAGCTTTTGATGGAGAGAGCATTGCTGGATTGGTAGCATTGGATAACAAACTCTTTGGACGGAACAAGGATCAACTCAAGCTGGACATGCTATATATAAGTAGCCCCTATAGAGGTAAAGGCATCGGGAGAAAGCTAATGGAGATTTGTAAGGTCAAAGCGAAGGAATTAGGAGCTTCTAAGTTTTACATATCAGCAACTCCATTTAAGAATACTGTAGATTTTTACATGCGAATGGGTTGTAAACTTACAGCCGAGATAAATAAAGAACTATTTGAGCTAGAGCCATATGATATACATTTAGATTTGGAACTTTAGTATTTTTCTATGGAGATCGACATCATTGCCAAGCTAAGCTCTGCGGGGCACCATCCTTCACCTAACACAACACTCACGCTGTGGCACGATAAGCAAGAGCAAGGAGCAAGCGTGCCTTGGGTTGCCAGGTGCATTTTCTCTGGAGAAAGGTCAGGGCAACCACACCCCTTCACCGGGAGCGGAGCACCGCCAGGGGGGATGTCTCTGCCGGTCCGGTTCAGTGGTGTCGTGAGTGAGGAACCGTTATATGACAGACCGAGCGATGGACGCGACATTGTGTCGCATAATTTGGGGTTAGGCTTTGCAAGTAAATACTTGGGTTATATTGAGTAGTATAAGATGTCGGAGGAGGGAAGAATATGGAAGTCAAACATCCTCAAGTAGGGATATGCGGTCTCTCGTGTAAATTATGTCCAATGTATCAGACAGATAGCAAGAGCAAATGTGAAGGATGTAAAAGTGAGGCAAGAATGAGTGTCGGTTGCCCTTTTATTACCTGCGCAATTAAGAAAAAAGGAATTGAATTTTGCTGGGAATGCAATGAAAGTGCCAATTGTGAAAAATGGAATAAGCATAGGGAGATAGGTAAAGAACGTGACTCATTTAAAAGCTATCAAAAGCTTGAGGATGATATTAGTTTTGTACAAATCAACGGGATTGAACAATTTGTTGAATTACAAAATGTGAAGGAAAAGATTCTCAAAGAGATGTTGGATAGTTTTAATGAGGGGCGTTCGAAAATTTATTATTGTAATGCTTCTACGGTTATAGAAGTGGAAGAATTAGAAGATGCAGTAGAAAGAGCAAAAAAAGACTCGCATGGGTTAGATATTAAGAGTAAAGCGAAAGTCCTCCATAAGATACTAGATGAAATTGCGGAGACGAAGAAATATAATCTAAGGTTACGAAAAGGATAATGGAATATTTAGAAAACACAAGTGAGAGATATGTTTAGGTCACAGCATCCGGGCCGCTCTTGTCTCTGCGGGGCTCGATCCATCATATAACAAGGCACTTACGTGGGTTAAGCCTATAGTGTGCGGTAAGTCAAAGATTGGCTTCCGAATAATACTTGAATATACATCCATTCACCGGGTGTGACCACCGCCAAGGAGTAGGGCTTCGGGGTCCGGTTCAGGTACGTCGTGAGTGCGGAACCGTTATACGAAAGACCAAGTAAAGCTACTTTACGACGATACTTGTATTATACAAGAATTGATTAACTATATATGGAGGAAAACTTATGGAAATTGATCATATCTATATATGCACAGAAGCCAAAGCGTCAGTAGGAGATTTGCTGATAGAATTTGGACTAACAGAAGGCTCTTCAAATACTCATCCAGGGCAAGGAACAGCAAATAGAAGATTCTATTTTCATAACTTCATGTTGGAACTTTTGTGGGTAGAGAACATTGAAGAGGTAAAGAGTGAACGCACTAAACCTATGAGATTATATGAACGATGTTTATTAAATACAAATACGATTTCTCCATTTGGGATTGCATTCAGACCTACAGAGGGAGAAGATGAAGTAATACCATTTTCGGCATGGGACTATCACCCGATTTATTTACCAGAACATCTCAAAATTCAAGTGGCTAAAAATACACCACTGAGTGAACCAATGTATTTTTATCTGTCTTTTGCAAAAAGGCAGGGTAAAGTCCCAATCGAAAGAAGAGAACCAATGGAACATAAAGTGCCGTTAAGGGAAGTAACATCTGTAAAAATACATGTAAACCAAGACAATGCATTATCAAACGCTGCTTTTGTACTAAATCAAGTTCAGAACTTATCGATTGAAAATGATAAGGAACACCTTTTAGAGCTAGAGTTTGATAATGGAACATTAAATCAATCAAGAGATTTCAGACCTGAATTACCTTTATTTATAAAGTGGTAGACATTCTAGCTCTTTGCATTAAGAATCGGTCCTTCGTATAACAATGCCCTCACGCTGCGGCAGGTCGGGCAGGAACAAGAAGCAGACGTGCCTTGGGATGCCGGACGCATTTACTCTGGGGCGGGGGCAGGGCATCCACACACACTTCACCGGGAGCGAAGCTCCGCCAAGAGGAAAGCCTCTGCGGGTACGGTACAGTGGTGTCGTGAGTGCCAAACCGTTATGTGACATGTGGCGGAATAGAAGGCTCGGTCGCACTGACCTCGCTTTTTAATTGATTACTCTTGCATATAATATAAATATCAGAGTTATCAGATTAACGGGGTTGGATTTGTAAGATTTTTTGGGGGGGAGGAACAGTATGAATTATAAGGTATTAACCAAAATGAGCATAAGATTAATTGCCCTGTATTACTTCATGACATACATGGTTTTTACTGTAAGCTCAGTTATTTCATTATTGGAAATTATACGACATTTAAATGAGCAAACTGATATCGGAGTGCTGTCTGTTACTATTCCAATGATAATAATGGTAGTACTCAGTATATTGCTTTGGATATTTGCTGACAAGATATCAGAAAGATTAATTGGAGAAGTGCAATATGAGGGAATATCCCAGAATATTGATTATGACAAAGTTCAAAACATTGCGTTTTGTATTGCTGGTATTTTGGTAATAGCAAAAGCAATGCCTGATTTAATCATTAGCCTATACCAGATAATTGTAATGTCAAATTCACAGATAAGCAGTGAAAACAGAATATACAATAGTTATTTGGCAAAGATTATTGGAGCAGGAATTCAGAGCATATTGGGATTCTGGTTAGTTCTTGGTACAGAAGGTATTATTAACACGATTAAGAAGCTACGAACAGTAGGTATCGGTGAAGGATCACAACAAGAGTAAAAGGTATTATTAACAGAAGTGATTTTTATGTTAAAGGCGCGCGTCCATGCGGCTCTGCCTCTGGAGCCCGCCACACGAACAATGCCCTCACGCTGCGGCAGGTCGGGCAGGAACAAGAAGCAGACGTGCCTTGGGTTGCCGTACGCATTTGCTTTAGAGCGGGAGCAGGGCAACTACACCCCTTCACCAGGAGCGAAGCTCCGCCAGGGGGGATGGGTTCTGCGGATCCGGTTCAGTGGTGTCGTGAGTGCGAAACCGTTAAGTGAAATTGGCCGTAAGGTCGCCGCGTCCTGCGGCGGAATCTGAATGATGACTTTGCAGTTGAACACGCATTAGTATAATACTAGTGAGGAGGAACTCAATGATTGCTGATTTACATATTCATACTTATTTTTCCGATGGAACCCGATCCCCAGAAGAGGTTGTAGAGGAAGCCAAACAAAACGGTATTGGTCTAATTTCCGTATGCGATCATAACTCAATCGCAAGCTTTCCACGGTTGAAGAAAGCTTGCGATAGCAGGAATATTACGTGTATCAGTGGTGCAGAAATAGATTGCTTGTTTGGTGGTTTAAACATTCATATTTTAGCATACAATTGTAGAGCTGATAATCCATCTTTTATAAATCTTCTAAAAACGACTAATGACATAATGGAGCAAATGAGCGTTGATTTAGTTGAAAAGATGTCGGTGGACTATCCACAAATCGGACTCAAAGAATATGAAGTTTTTAATCGTACACCAGTAAATGGTGGTTGGAAAGGGATTGACTATTTAAAGAGTAAAGGGTTTACTGTTAGTTATCCTGAATGCATGAAGTATTATCGAGAGTATGGCGCGAAATGCTCAAGTAGCTTTCAAACCATGGAAACTGTTTGTGGTGTAATCCATAATGCAGGTGGTCTGGCAGTCTTAGCGCATCCTGGTGAGCGACTCGATAAAACAACTAGCAATTTTATGAAAAGTTTATATGGGATAAATAATCTCGGTATTGATGGAATTGAATGTTATTATCCTTCACATAACAAAGAGATAACAGATATTTGCGTTAATTTTTGTAGGGGAAATGACCTATTAATTACTGCCGGTAGTGACTCTCATGGTGATTTTGCATCATTTATTGATGGCATCCATTATGCAATAGGTGCAGTTAAGGTTGATATAAATGATTTAAATTTAAAAGGACTAATATAAGATTTTGGGTTGTAGTTACATGCAGATTTCCTTAAGGGGCCGACCAACTTCACTTAAACAAAGCCCTCACGCTGCGGCAGGTCGGGCAAGAGCAGGAAGCTTGCGTGCTTTGGGTTGCAGAAGCCATTTCTCTGGAGTTAGGTCAGCAACTAGACCCCTTCACCGGGAGCGAAGCTCCATCAAGGGGACAGGCTCTGAAAGTCCGGTTCAGTGGTATCGTGAGTGTGGGACCGTTAGGTAAAATATCATGCTTAGAATTCGTAATTCGTGGCGGACGAAGGAAGGAGATCGAGTTTGATGAAAAGATTATTAGTAATTATTCTGATAATATTAACTTTGATAGGTTGCAAAGGTGAATTAGCTGGTTCCCCCAATTTATCTAAGGCAGAGGGTGCAGCTTCAAACAAAGAAACAATGGAAGAAGAGATACATATATTACCCATGGATATTACTATAGATGATCAAAAGGAAGTAGAAGAACTTATTAATGATTATTTCAATGCACTTGAACATAGAGATTACTTGAAATCGTGGGAATTGATGTCAACAAAGTATCGAAGCGGATATAAGGATTTTGAAGGATATAATAGTGCTTCTAAGAATAGCATTATAGAATCGATTAAACTAATTGAAATTAAAGGATATATACCACCATTTAAAACGAAAGAGTTTGTTACAACAAGAGTCCCAGAGGGAGTTCCAACTGTATGGTTTGAAGCATATTTTGACTTAAAGCTTACAAAGGAAGATCCGAGTTGGGTGAATGGAAAAAATGAACGATTTGTGAACGTCGAAAAAGAAGATAACATATGGAAGATCGGGGGATTAGCAACAAGTCCATAGTAATAAGGCTGAACTAAGACATCCTTGTCTGCGGCTGGCAAGCACCGTCAGGAGTGGAGCTCTGCGGGTACTGCTCCGAGGTATCGTGAGTGCGAGACCGTTATACGCCATGTGGTGTAACATTCTTGCTATCCTTCAGGAGCATTGAAATAGGATTTTAGGAAGTGAGGTGGGTTATTCATGGAAGTGCTATTAGAGAAGTTCATTGAGTCTGATCATTTGCCAATAATTGAAGGTTGGGAAGAAGAAAAAGAAATCTTCAAGTTTCAATCTCATTCAAGGCCTAAGTATTTAAGAGAAAAGGATGGTTTTGCTGATAGAAAAACCCTATTATATATGATTAAACTTGACAGTATATTCATTGGAACTGCATGGTTAGAAGACATAACCCTTGAGGATGCAAAGCTTGGCATTTATATTGCTGATATTAGCAGTAGGGGAAAAGGTATCGGAAAGGAAATAGTAAGGAGGTTAATCGAAATTGCTTCGAATGAGCTGAGATTGAAAAGCATATATTTGAATGTACGGGACTACAATGACAGAGCTATACGATGCTACAGTAAGTGCGGTTTCAAAGTTACGCAAAAGACAGATGGTTTGACTTTTTCGGATGGATCACATGGCGGAAAATATGAAATGACATTATTTATTATCTAATTTAAAGGAATGCAGATAATATTAAACCTCGATCCATAGAGACTTGGTATCCTGGGGATGGTATAGGTATTGAAGAAGCAGAGCGCTGTACGATAGACTTCTGTAAAAAGTTTTTAAATATTGATGTAGTGGAAGTGAAATTCAAAGACATCATTTCAAGAAAAGATGCTTTGGAAAGCTATATTGAGGAAATGAAGTTATTCAATCAATATAGTGGTGTATGTTTTTCAGATGAGCTAATTCAGCAATTAGAGAGTGAATGGAATGTTTCCAGAGAAAAGGTGTTAGAAATTCTGAAAAGAAGTATGTGATAAGTTCTTGTTTAAGGGGTCGACCTTCTTGTCGACATCAGGCGACGGGACGCCGCCATCCATGGCGGCTACTTATAAAACATTTTTTACCGCGCCGACGAAAAACGAACTGCCTTTTTAAAATAATTGGTGTACATCTTTGATAGAGTTATCATTAACCTCGGTTCATCACACTCAAGTTGTCATGAGTCTAAAATATTGAGAGTATTGGAGGAAAGAATATGAAATTGAAAGCACTTGTAGGAAGTGGAAAGAAAATTGGACTGCTTACATTGCCGTTTTTGATAATTGGTTTGGTTCTGAATATTATGATTCCATCTTTATTCAGTGTTGGTGGTCCATCAATTGTTCTAAAGGTAGTTTCTATTATTATTTTAATTCCTGGGGTTACAATTTGGATATGGTCAGTAGTTTTGATCTTAACAAAAATACCTCGAAAAGAACTGATAACAAATGGACCTTACTCTTTAATTAAGCACCCATTATATACAGGTGTGGCTTTACTTGTGCTGCCATGGATTGGTTTTCTATTTAATACATGGTTAGGAGTTTTGATTGGAATTATCGTATATATTGGATCTAGAATATTTTCGCCTGAAGAAGAAAAAATGTTGTCAAAGATTTTTGGTGTCACCTGGGATGAATACTGCAATAAGGTAAAAATACCGTGGCTATAAAGAAGGATCAATATTTAGTGAGATTGCAGAAGGGTTCATGGAAAACAAATGCTTTAGAATATGCCAAAGAAACTCCAATTGCACTAGCAATGTGGGTGACTATAGCAATAGTTGTTTATGGAATTGTTTTGGTGACAAAGCAAACATACGAGTTGTAGACTCCTACTACAAGGAAAATGCATTTTATATTACAACATATTTATTAAGCAATAAAATGAAAGAAATTCTGAAAAACCCAAATGTTGCCTTGAACCACAATTTGTTTGTAGCACATGGTATCGGTGAAAACATTGGTAATCCGCTTGACGAGCCAAACAGAGGGCTAAGAGAAGAATTAAAGAGTGTGTTTGTTGCATTTTATGATAAACATGTTGATGAGCAAGATGAAAACACTTGTATTTTAAAAATCTCGTTGAATGATGCAATTGTTATATAATATTTTACAGTCTGATGGACTATTGTATGTCGGAGTATATGGAGGGCGTAACTCTGAGGGTATATGGGAAGAGGATATTTACATGCCAAAGAGGTTCTTTTCTTTCTACGACGATGACTCAATAAAGAGAATATTTGAAGAGTACTTTGAAATTGTTGATTTTGAAGTAGTTAAACAAGAAAATTCAGATTTACATTACCAAGCAATTGTATTACGAAAAAAGAATTTGGGTATTGTCCATATGTTTTAACAAAGGATGTAATAATCCAATCAAAATATGATTGTTGTAACCAATGGCGAAGTCGCATTTTTTATGAAAAGAAGAGTGAATTAAGTATGTTAGAGTAGTGCTTTGTATGACATATGCTGGTTATGGCGCATGTCCTTGCTAATGGGAGAGGAGAACCCAATATATTAAGAAGAACGAGGGATAATTTTGAAAAGACGATTAGTTTATTTTAGTTTATCAATTATATGCTTTATAGCTTGTGTTTTAATTGTGAAATTTTTCAATGGTAATCAGTTCATCAGAGGATTTATTGGCGATATAATTGTTATTTTGCTGATGTATTTTTTTATCAAGATCTTTTGGAATTTTCATGCACTAAAGCTTACCATTTTTACTCTAGGGGTTGCCTTTGCTATAGAATTTTTACAATATTTAAAGGTTACAACTTTATTTGGACTTGAACACAATACAATGGCCCAACTAATACTTGGATCAATTTTCGATCCGCGTGATTTAATTGCTTATACTATTGGGGGTATTTTGATATATGTTATTGATACGAAACTAGTAAGATATAGTACAATGTAGATTAAATAATAGTGTGACAAGCACCGCCATGGGGTAGAGTCCTATAGAAAAATGTAATGTAAACAATAATTTGATTTGGAGGTCATATAATGAAAATTGAATTGCCAGTTATCCCACCAGAAGGAACAAAAGAAGCTTGGGAAGGACAGTTTGAAGTATTTTCCTGGTATCATTTTGTAATTGATGTACCTGCTCCGGTCTTTATAATCACTACATTAAAGGAAAATGGACTTTCTAATGCGCAGCTAAGTGCTTGGGGAATGATGGCTGGGTCGGGTAATGAGCCTAAGTTTATTCTTCAAGTACATAATTACACTGAAACAAGGAAGTTAATTGAAAGCACAAAAGAATTTGTTATCAACTATCCGATCATCACCTTAAAAGATAAGTTTATGAGATCAATCAATAGATATGATGATAATACAGATGAGATAATTGCCTCTGGGTTACAAATAGAATCTTCACAAATTGTGAAGGCACCCCGTATAAAAGAATGCTTTGCGCATCTTGAATGTAAATTAGATTGGATGCGTGATGTCGAAAGTGAAACAAAGTTCAGTACTCTAGTTCAAGGCAGTATAGTGCATGCTGCAATAAGTGAAGATGCACTATCTGATGACATTAGAGAAGCAAATAAAAAGCGGGGCTGGGTGTATGACATACAAGAAGCATTGAATCCTAAGACAGGGAATCATAATAAAGGGATCTTTGCTTCGTTGGATATTGCTTCCTCTATAGATATTTAAAGTTATTTTTGCAGAGTAATAATTCGTATTTGCAGAAAGGAAGTGTGCTATATGGCTGATAAAGAACTTTTGGCTGAAGAAAAACAAGAGTCCATTATTAAAGATTTATCCAGAGATAGTGCAGAAGGCTGCATAAATTGTGAATTCAATGAATATCGGGATGGTATAAGCAATTTCTGTTCAGAACATGAAAGATATGTTAAAGACTACGACCCTCCATGTAAAGCTTATGTAGAACAAGGTTCATATTAATGCCGTATATCAATGAGAAAAGAACATGGATTTGAAGGGAAGGAAATGACATGAAAGAATGGAATATATTTAAACATACTTTTGCATCACTGATAATAGCAGTAGTCGTTAACTATTTATGGGGTTTCGTAACTGTTCATGAGGCTGCGTCAATAGGTATAATTGGTGCAGCTGACGGACCAACAAGTATATTTGTTAGCAGTAAAAATTTGACTGCTGTTAATTATTTGATAATCAAGATATTGTTCTTAGCAGCATATCCGGGGATTATTGCATTTGCTATCATGATGTTGTTTTTCAAGCCAATAAAAAAGTTGCTTATGAGTAATTAGAATTCTGTTTTATTATTGAACTCTTCTATGTGAAGGGTAAGGCGTATGTAAGTAATTTTGTTATAATTAATAAGGGAGGGAACTTATTATGTCAAGAAAAGCTTTTAGTGCAGCAGGAGCTGTCGCAGTTGGACCATATTCACATGCAGTTGAATCAAAAGATTTGATATTTTTATCTGGACAAACCCCAATAGATTCTCAAACAGGAAAACTTGTAGAAGGTGATATTACTGACCAAACTGAACAATGCTTTAAGAACCTTTTCAACGTATTGGAAGCAGCGGGTCTGACACCTGACGATGTAGAAAAAGTGAATGTATTTTTAACTGATATGAGCAAATTCACAGCAATGAATGAAGTATACTCAAAACAGTTTTCTTCACCTTATCCTGCTCGTACAACTATAGGAGTAGCAGCATTACCTCTAGGTGCTCAGGTTGAAATCGAAATGATTGCCAGGAGAAAATAATCTGACGCAAGGAATATAATTGGCAATACCAACACCTGCTTGAACATGGAAAATAGAGAGTTATGCCACGTAATAATGTGCTCAATTGAGGCATGATACGATTTTTAGGGCAAAGCATTGTAGAATTCGAAGTAGTAAACGTTATTTACGATAATAATATTCTAAAACATATTGGAGGCGTTATTATGTCACAAGAGCACCTTTCGTGGCTTCGAAATTATTTAAAGGAAACTTATCAATCTCCTATTCTTGAGAATTTTCTTGAACTGCAAGTTGTTGAACTCGAAGAAGGAAAAGTCATCTATCGTATAAAAATTATTGATAAACATTGCAATCTGTATGGTTTTGTACATGGAGGCACTTTGGCTTCAATTTCAGATGTGGCAATGGGAGGTTCTTGTATAACTCTGGGAAAACGTGTAGTGACAATTGATATGAGCGTTAGTTATATAAAAAATGCACCTGTAGGAAGCACTCTTACCGCAGTTGGCAAGGTTATCAGCAATGGTAATACTATCATGCGAGCATCAGGTGAAATATTCAATGAACAACAGCAACTACTTGTTAGGTCACAAGCCTCATATTTTGTTACAGGTGATTTTTGCGAGAATGACTATCCCCAATCTAAATAATTACCTTAATTTACACGTTTAGCTAGGAGGCAATCAAATGGAAATTGACCATATTTATATATGCACGGAAACTAAAGCACCGGTGGGAGATTTATTGAAAGAATTCGGGCTTGTAGAAGGTTCTTCAAATACTCACCCAGGGCAAGGGACGGCAAGTAGAAGATTTTATTTTCATAACTTAATGCTGGAGCTTTTGTGGATAGAAAATTTGGAAGAAGTACAGAGTGAACGAACTAAGCCAATGAGATTATATGAACGTTGTTTACCAACTACAAGTAATGTTTCTCCATTTGGAGTTGCATTCAGACCTACAACGGAAATCAGTGAAACAGCACCATTTCCGGCATGGGATTATCACCCTATTTATTTGCCGGATTTTCTTAAAATTCAAGTAGCTGATAATACACCACTGAGTGAACCAATGTATTTTTATCTGACTTTCACCAAAAGGCAGGATGAGGCTCATATTGCGAAGAGAGAACCAATGGAGCATAAAGTAGTTTTGAAGGAAGTAACATCTGTAAAAATCCATGTAAATCAAAAAAATAATTTATCAGAGCCTGCCCTTATGTTAAATCGGCTGCATAATCTATCAATTGAACAAGATAAAGAGCACCTTATTGAATTAGAGTTTGATAATGGAACATTAAATCAATCCAAGGATTTTAGGCCGGACCTACCCTTATTATTTAAGTGGTAATCATATTTAAATTTGGAGGGGGCAAGTAAAGATGATAATTAAAGAAGTAGCTGAAAGCATTGGTTATTGTGGGCTGGTATGCAAATTATGTCATGTCGCAGATAAATGTAGTGGTTGTAAATCAGAAAATAATTGTTGCGGAAGGCATTTATCTGATAGTGGCTGCTATCAATACAATTGTTGTATTAATAAGGGTATAAACGGGTGCTGGGAATGCGATGATTTCCCTTGTGATGAGGATATGTTCAGTGAAAGTCATGATATAAGGCTGCGAGCTTTTATAAGCTGTGCGAAAGAAGAAGGTATAGAGAAACTAATTGAATATATACTTGCAAATCAACAAGAGGGTATATTTTATGGATATCAAAAAGACTATGACGGATTGGGCAGTGAGGAGGCTGTATTAAGGCTTCTTAGAACCGGCAAGGGTTTGCAACTTTAATATACTTAAATATGGGGGGGTAAGTGGATGAAGAAATTTGTATTTATTTTATTTATGATGCTAGTTGTTCCCTCTTTTACAGCATGTGATGATACTAGTAAGACAAATACCAATGTGATTACTAAAGCTCAGTTAACCGATAAAGAGAAGATGCTTTTGTCAGTAGGAAGCAATAAATACTTTGCCTTTGATTTTAATGTTGATAATAAGTATAAATGGGTTGAGGTATGGGCAGATAGATATGAGCATGGGAAGAAAGTATCAAACATTGGAAAGTTGGCAACAGGCTTGTCGGTAAGTGAAGGAAATATGATTATAGCTGCAGTAGAAGAAAACGAAAAAGGGACAAGCGAGTGGACATTGGCAATAAATGCAGGGGGAGCGTTGAGCAAAGGGGAAACAAATCAAGAGTATCAGGCAAAAGAGGGTTCATCTGTTGCTTCTGCAATGTCAGTCAATAATTCAAAGATAAGCATTGGAGACAAAGAAATTGTATTAGCAAATGTTTGCTACAGAGTATCAGGAGAAAAAGAAACAGCTTTCCGTCCACTTAGCGGGGAGTTTTTCGATAATCCAGAGGCACATATGGAAGAAATAGCGGAATACGATGTTGTTTATCTATTAAAATGTAAGTTTTACGACACTGAAAAGCAGCCTTAGGAAGAGGAACATACTTTAGCAATGGGCATCAGCCATCAGTGGCTGCATTGTACGTATTGGGAGGGATACTGAATGAACATGATTGATTTTGTTACTGGGGGAACTGAATTATTAGATTCTGTACAGCCGTTATGGGAGAAGTTGAATAAACACCATCAAGTAAATTCCAGATATTTTGCAGATAAGTTTAAGGATTTTACATTTGATGTGAGGAAGAAGAAATTTATAGATAATACTAATATAGAATTAAGGATTGATTTAGTAAAAGCATCAGAAAATCAAACGTTTGTGGGGTATTGTATTAGCACAATTACCATAGATTCAGTTGGTGAGATTGACTCGTTATATATTGAACCGGAGTATCGGAAATTTGGTATCGGAGATAAGCTGATGAGTAGATCTTTAGAGTGGTTAGATAGTAAAAATGTAAAAATGAAAATTATTGGTGTTGCAGAAGGTAATGAGCAAGTATTTGACTTTTATAAGAAATATGGCTTTTATGAGCGAAGTACTATATTGGAACAAGTGACAAAATAGAACATGCCACACATCTTTTTAGGAGGCGTTACGTTTGAATATTTATATCGCGCTATTACGAGGTATCAATGTAGGTGGAAAGAATATTATTAAAATGGCCGACTTGAAGCGGGTATTTGAAACTATGGGGCTTTGTGAAGTGCAAACATATATTCAAAGCGGTAATGTTCTATTTAAATCCAATGAAGAGGAAGAAATACTGCGTAAGAAAATTGAGTATGAAATTGAAGATGTCTTTGGATTTTCTGTAGCAGTTATTTTGAGAGATTCAGAGGAGTTAGAACGAATTATCTCTAGTTGTCCATTCTCAAAGGGAGAAGTATCGGAAGCGGAGTCGTCATCAGAGGGAGAGAGTCTATACGTTTCTATTTTAGCCTATGCACCCTCCCAAGAAAAGAGCGAACATTTAAATAAATATAGAAGTGAAAACGATGAATATCGGATCATAGACAGAGAGGTCTTTCTTTTATTCCGTCATAGCATACGAAACTCCAAGCTTGCTAATAATCTTCAGAAGTTGGAGATACCGGCAACTGTGCGTAATTGGAAGACAATAAACAAGCTTGTTGTGATGGCAAAATCCATGGAGAGGGAGAAATAGATAAATAGTCATCCCCATGAACAAAACTTTCTGGAGGTGGTTTAAATGACTAGAAGCGAATTAATCGACTACTGCAAGAGCAAAACAGGTGTGACAGTTGAATTTCCTTTTGATAACAGTTGTATGTCATTTAAGCTGGTAAGTAAGTTTTTTGCATTTATTGATATCAAAAAAGATAAGAATGCAATAAGCTTAAAATGTGAGCCATGGCTTGCAGCTGCTTTTCGAGAGCAGTATGAAGGGGTAACGCCCGGATACCATCTGAATAAGAAGCATTGGAATACAATTGATGTCAATTTGGATATTCCCGAGGAAAAAGTAATTGAAATGATAGATATGTCATATGAGCTGATTCGGAAGGGCTTAAAAAAGCAGGAAAGAGAAGCACTAGTATAAATCAATATCAGAAAGGGTGAAATTATGGAAAGAACGTTAGTAATCATAAAACCAGATGCTAAAGAGAGAAAGTTAATGGGTGAGATTATTTCTATATATGAGAAGAAAGGACTTCACATATCGTCTTCAAAAATTATAAAGCCAACTATAGAAATTGCAAAAAACCATTATATAGAGCATAAAGATAAACCATTCTTTAAAGAGCTTATTAATTACATTACGAGGGGAGAGGTATGTGTTCTAATTATTGAAGGAGATAATGTTATAGCCATGGTAAGAAAGATAAACGGAGCAACTGACCCATTAGAAGCTGATATGGGTACGGTAAGAGGTCGATTTGCGATATCAAAGACTGAGAATACTGTTCATTCTTCGGACAGCGTAGAAAGCGCTGAACGTGAGATAAAAATATGGTTTCCTGAGTTATAATTGTGAAACCTATAAAGTGTTTGGAGTTGGCGCCACTAATGAAGTCTGGGAGCAGAAGATAATATGAGGGGGTAGGTAGACGTGAGTGAGATCTTTGATATTTCATTTGATGAGATTGATTTAATCAAGAACCTATGGGAAAAGAACAGACAATATCATGAGAACAGTTCAGAATATTTTAAGGAGTCATATAGCTCGATTTGTTTTGAACAGAGAATTGGAGCTTTCAGCCTGTTCACATGCGATACTATGAAAATATCTGTTGCAAAAAGCAATGATGAGTATATCGGGTATTGCATATCGACTATAACCGATGGCAGGGGGGAGCTTGAATCACTGCATGTTGATGAAGCTAATAGAGGGAATGGTATTGGGAAGAAGCTTGTAATGGAACATTTAGAATGGATGAATGAAAAGAATTGTAATGTGATTGGAGTAACAGTATCCCAGGAGAATGAATCTACTATATTGTTCTATAAAAAGCTTGGATTTTATCCAAATACCTTATATATGCAGCAGAAGCTCGAGAGCAAGGAGTAATCATAAATGGATATAAAATCAGCGGGAAATAGAATTAGCCTCATTAGAGGTGATATAACAAAACTTGATATAGATAAAGTTATAGAGATGCTTGAGTGATAGAAAATGGAGTGATGATTCTAAATGAAGATTAGAAGAAAGACCTTCGTAATTGCCGTAATCTGCTTAGTTGCATTGATTCTCTTAGGGTATGTATTTTCACCGTACATAGAGGTATACAGAATTAATCGGAATTTAGACATATCCAGTGTTAAATTATTGATGACACCTGACCAGGTGGAGAAGATTTTGGGTGAGGGCAGCCCTATCGGCGGATTTGGAGCACAATTCTATGAATATGACAATTCTGCTGTTACAATTGCTTACCCATGGGATGGATTGCTCAAAAGAAAAGCAGGGTGGATTCAAATATCAGATTCTAAATACAGCATCTATGGTGTCCGGCCAGGAGACCCCTTTGACAAGGCAAAGTCAATTTTAGAGAAATATGGTTTTGTTCAAGATCAATCAGATAAGAGTGCCTTTAAAAGAGGCAGTGCCAGGATTTATATTTTTTGGGAATCTGTTAGAGCTGATATAGAGGATTGGACTATAAAAGGACGTGTTTATTAGTAATTAATAAAAAGTGAGGGGTATTTATGCGGATATGTATTTTATTTGGTAGTCTCAGAGAAAACAGCAATACGGGGTTACTATTACAGCCATTTATAGAGGAGCTAAAAAGACTGGGAGCAGAGATTGACTTTATTTCACTCAAGGATAAGCACATAGAACCATGTACTGCTTGTTGGACGTGTCAGAATATTTTCGAAGAACCGGGTTGCCCGAAGAAGGATGATATGAATATATTATATGAAGCAGTCCTCAAATCTGATTGTATTATATTTGCAAGTCCTATATATTCATGGTACTGCACGCCTCCGATGAAGGCTGTTATGGACAGGCTTGTTTATGGTATGAACAAGTATTATGGAGACACAGAAGGTCCATGCCTATGGGAAGGGAAAAAGTGTGCATTAGTTACAACTTGTGGCTACGAAATAGAGGATGGTGCAGGGGTATTTGAAGAAGGAATGAGGAGATACTCAAAACATTCTAATTTGCAATATTTAGGGAAATTAGCTGTCCAAGATATTGATGGGAAATCATATTTCCAAAATGAATCAGCAGTTAATGCTGCAAAGGAATTTGCAGTAAAAGTATATGATTCACTTGTGTAAAAGGGTAATTTATAGAAGATTCAAGGGGGGGAAACTTCAATGAAGAAAATTCATGAAAATTTACATGATGGAATAATTGCACTTCCTTCTTTTCCTGTTGTTCTTGTGACCGTGGACAGTAATATTATGGTGGCAGGAGCATTTCACTTCTATTCGTTCAAACCCCCTTCTGTAATGGTTGGGATTAAGCCTGAGAAGTACACCTATGAATTGATAACTAAAAAGAAAGAGTTTGGGATAAATATCCCCACTAAGGATCAGCTGGACAAGCTACATATCTGTGGTACAGTTTCCGGTAGAGATGAGGATAAGTATCTGAAAGCTGGTTTGACACCTCGGAAAGGAAATAAGATTGATACTTATATTATTGAGGAATGCCCTGTGAGCCTTGAATGTAAAGTTGTACATCAGATTGGTTATGAGGGTAGTCACAGCTGGTTCATTGGAGAGATTAGGGAAGTACATATAGACGAGGATTATACTAGGGATGATGCATTGATGTTTTGGCTTGGTCAGTTTAGAACTGTAGGACAGCTCATTGAGGGAGCCAGAAATAAGGAACTTTTTAAGAAATAATTATTTAAGCTATTGTGGTCTTTAACCGGACGCAGAATGTATAAAAGGAATAATTATATCTGGAGGCGGTTTTAATGGAAGTTCGAAAGGTCACTAAGGATGATATACATTTGGTTGTTTCTCTTAACGATACTGTTCAAAGGATTCATGCAGAGGCACATCCACACATTTTTAAATATCCAACGGATTCTATGAGATGGGACTTTTCTTTTCTCAGCTTGTAGATAGAGAAAATGATATTCTTCTACTTGCAGTAACTGGGTCAGAAGATGCGGTTGGATATGTTTGGGCCGTAGTTAATTGCGCACCAGAGAATCCGTTTAAATTTGAGAGGCGCGTTATGTATATAAATCAAATTGCTGTAACTCCGACTCATAGGAGTTTGGGTGCAGGACGTATGTTGATAAAGCGAATTGAAGAATATGCAAGGGAATTAAAGTTGCATAGAATAGAGTTGGACTCATGGATGTTCAATCAGGATGCACATGCTTTTTTTGAAAAGATGGGATTTGCTAAATATAGGGCAGATTTCTGGAAGGTTATATAAAGTAGAAGTTATTTATAAGCAATTGCTGGGTACAACTTGCTTTGGAGGATGAAATATGGAATTGTTGTATGGGACAAGCAACCCGGGGAAACTGCAACATATGAGGGAAATGCTTGGTGGATTAGGTATTGAAATCGTTGGGTTAAATGATGTTGATCTGCATATTGGTTATATTGACGAGAGTGGTAATAATCCCTTAGATAATGCAAGGGTTAAAGCATTAGCATACTACAGAGCCGCAAAAATGCCGGTATTTTCCTGTGACTCCGGGCTCTTTGTTGAAGCATTGAGGGATGAAGAACAACCAGGTGTTCATGTCAGAAGAGTTAATGGTAAAGTATTAAACGATGAAGAGATGATAGAACACTATTCTAGCCTTGCCCTAAAGCTAGGAGGCGAGTTAAAAGCCAGATATAAAAATGCAATTTGTTTGGTGCTTAATGAAGAAAATGTATACGAGTATGATGGAGAAGATATATCATCTGAAAGTTTTCTCATAGCATCAAAGGCTCATGTAAAGAGAATTGCGGGTTTTCCATTAGACTCTCTTTCATTACATAATGAATCTAGAAAATATTATATGGATATTGAAGATTACTGTAATATTGAAAATGATAAATTGGCAATGGGCTTTAGAAACTTTTTTATTAAAACAATTTTAAAATAGGATTATTTATGTAAAGTAGTCCAATCATGAATGATATGGCCTAGAGTATTTGAATATTATTGCTCCATACTTTTTTTATGATTGAAGATCCTGATGGTAACTTGATAGAGATAGCTGGAAGATACGAGTGAATCGATAAAGTTTAATTTTTTTGGAGGGCATATGAAGAAAGTTTATTTAATAGTTGCGTTGGTTATCATCGCTTCAGTTTTTGTCTCATGTTCAAGTAAAGCGAATGTATCAATAAGCGATAGCATTGAAGAGCAGTTATTAAGAAGTGGTACAGAGGATTCTAACTATGTCGAATTGACTAAAGTGAAAAACAACATTTGGGTGCATACCACTTATGCTGACTATAATGGGAATAGAACTTCATCAAATGGTCTAGTCATAGACACTTCAGGAGGTTTGGTTTTAATCGATACTCCTTGGAATAATGAGCAGACAAAAGAGCTTATCAAGCTTACGAAAAGTAAGTTTAATAAGGATATTTCTCTGGCACTTATTACTCATGCGCATGATGACAGGATTGGTGGGATCAGTGCACTGCTTGAAAATAGGATTGATGTCAGAAGTACAAGTTTGACTGCACAGCTAGCTGAAAAGAATGGTTTCAAGAAGCCAGCGCCATTGCTTGATTCAGATCCAAGTATCAAAGTCGGAGATGTTAGCTTTGAGGTGTTTTATCCTGGAGAAGGGCATTCTTCAGATAATATAGTTGTTTGGATTCCACAATACAAGGTGATTTTTGGTGGATGCTTAATAAAAGCTATGGATTCAAAAGGCTTAGGAAGCACAACAGATGTAAATATAGAACAATGGCCAATTTCAGTAAAGAAAATATTAGAAAAGTACCCAGATGCTGATGTTGTTATACCTGGACATGGGAAATGGGGTGGTATTGAATTGTTGAAACATACTTTAGAATTGTTGAATAGGTAGATGATAGGTAATTATATTATTTCAAAGAGGGGGTATTACAAATTGTTGAAAATACTAGGAATTAGGGAAAACCCACACTTACTTGAGGTAGGAACGAAATACTTTCACAACGCTTTCGGGAATGAAAATAACTTCATGCTTTATTCTGATTGCATAAATCATAGCATTGCGACAGAGAGTCCATTACCCAGATGGTTTCTTGCGATGAAAGATGAAGAAATTGTTGGATGCTGTGCGTTGATTACGAACGATTTTATCAGTCGAATGGATTTGTGGCCATGGCTTGCTGCATTATATGTAACTGAAAATGAGAGAGGTAATGAGTTGGGATCAAAACTTCTTTCGCATGCGGTTTCTGAAGCAGGTAGGCTGGGCTTTCCTAAGGTTTATTTAAGCACGGATCATGATGGATATTACGAGAAATACGGTTGGAAACGTATAGAAGATGGATACATGCTTTGGGGTGAAAAGTCGAGGATCTATGAGATAGAAACATAGTATATAGGAGTTTCAGCTAGAGTGGGAGAGTTAATGATGAAGATATACTTAGTGAGGCATGGACAAACAGATTACACTAAGAGTTCTGTTAAGCAGCTTTGCGGGCCTCAAATTAGAAAACAGATTCTTGATAGATACTGATAATTGCGGATTGAGTGTTGTCATTCATGACAGTGGCTTGAGGTATAGTAGTGGATTAGGGCACAGGGGGTACGAAATGAAAAAAGTAGAATTGATTATTTTTGATATGGATGGGCTTATGTTTGATACAGAGAAAATATCTTTTATCTCATGGAAGAAAGCTGCACATAAATATGACTATGAGATTGATGAAGAGATATTTAAGAAGACAATTGGAGCAAACCTTAATCGTACAATAGAAATATATTTGGCACACTTTGGTGAAAGGTTTCCTATTGATGCTATTAGAGATGAACGGTTTAAAGTGGCAGAAAATCTTATAAATCTGAATGGAGTTCCGGTGAAAAAAGGTTTATATGAACTCCTGAACTATCTAAAAGAAACTGATATAAAAATAGCTGTAGCAACTTCGACAAGCAGACAGAGGGCAATGACACTATTGAAAATGGTCGGAATTGATATGCATTTTGATTATGTTTTATGTGGTGATGAAATCGAACATTCTAAACCACATCCAGAAATATTTTTGAAAGTATCCGAGAGATTATGCTGCTTGCCAGAAAATTGTATTGTATTGGAAGATTCTGAGGTAGGGATAATAGCCGCAAATAGGGCAGGGATGATTCCTATAATGATACCCGATATGAAGGAACCAGAAGAGGAAATCAAAAAACTGATTTACAAACAATTAGATAGCTTGCATGATGTAAAGACAATCTTAGAAGACATATATAGACAATCTCAAAAAGAAGCATGATCGTATTATTGAAGCTTATGATTTCAGTAAGCGCAAGCTAATTTGGGGTCGTCATCCGTGGCGAGATTCATTTAATAGTTGCAGCTAAATTTTTTCCTTGGAATATGGTAAAATATAAATAAATAACAATTGGTGGTGAAATTTTATGAATACAGCCAAAGAGATTATCAAAAAATTAATTGACGAGATACCAGAGACAAAAGCTGGAGAGGTTATTGATTTTTTATTATATTTAAGAGGTAAAAAAGAGCAAGAACTGCACTTAGAATGTGAAGAGGAAGAAGAAATATGGAATAAGATCAAAGACGACGAAAGGATATCTTCAAATAAAGTGAAAGAACTACTGCTGGGTGAATAGTAATGAGAAATATTGTTTATTTGAAGAGTGCATATAAGTCTTTGGCTGATTATGAAAAAGATACAAGAAAGAGAATAATTGAAGCAATTGAGAAAATAACTCAAGGGGATGTCAAAAAACTACAGGGAGAGAAGCACCCGCCATTATTCAGGCTAAGGGTGGGGAAATACAGGATAATATATCATATGAAAACGAGGATATTATAATAGCAAAGATTGATACAAGGGGATATATTTATAAATGATATCAAAAAGGCCGCCATTAATGGCGACCTTTTTTATTGGGAATAGCCAAGGGGATTCGTCTATACAATTAGAAAGGGTAATATGGTATAATTAACCATAATATTGTGTTGGACGGGGTTGCAGCTAATAATGGTCTCGTACCAATGCAAGCCAGTGAATTTAATGGTAGATGGATAGGGTTTGGTATTAAAGCTTAAGGGGTGATCTGATGGTTTCAATTGATAAAGCAAGGTACTTTGTTTATGACAAAGGCTTGCTATGGGAGAAAAGGTTATTTGACTTCTTATTTTGTGATGGGAGCTTGGAAAAGTTGCATCAGTCACTTCTTTGCTATAAAAACGATGACGGGGGATGGGGCAATGGGATTGAACATGATTTGAAATGCCCTGATTCAAATCCGATATCTTTGGAATTTCTTTTAACTATTAACAGGGATACCGGTATGCCATTAGGGAATCTATTGGATGGCACTACTGAGTGGCTTGAGAATAATTTAAATAAAAATGGTTCGTTTAAAGCTCCGAAATCCCTTTATGATTATCCTCATGCTTGGTGGATGGCTAAAGATATTGATCCTACAATTCCAGATTCAATAGTTGGTAATCTAAGCAGGTTAGGATATTTAACACCTTTGCTGAAGGAGAGTGCTAAAAAGTGGGCTTCAAAGAACTTAAATACGAATAAGATACTTTCAAATAAGTGGCTTTTTATGGCGTATCATGCTTTCGACTATTATTCGAACATTGGAGAAAGCGAAGAAACAATTGGCGCAGAGAGTGCTATGGCAACGAATATTATCGAATGTGTAGAAAACGCCAAAGAAAGTCAATATCATACATTGTTTCATTTTATAAAATCTCCTGATGACAAGCTCGCAAAGTTAATTCCTAACTCATATGTAGATAAGTTTTTAGATTACCTACAGGCAGCGCAAAGAGAAGATGGTGGCTGGAATGACGAGCACGGATTGGAATATTGGCAGCCTTACATAACTATTGAGATTCTTTGTACATTAAGAAACTTCGGCAGAATATAATAATCTGCTAGTTCACTTTATTCTAGGAGGTTAAAGATATGTTAGATAATAGTATCCAAAGGTTAATGAGCAACCTCGGGCGGAGGAATATTGATGCTTATTATTTCGAAAATATTGAGCAAGCAAAAGATAAAGTTGTTGAGATGATTCCATTGGACAGCACTGTAGGTATTGGAAACTCGCAAACATTGATCAACATGAACATATCCAAGATATTATCAGAAAGAGGTAATATTGTTTTTGATAAGACCATGGCTGCAACTAAAGAAGAGATAAAAGAGCAGAAAAAGAAGGCATTGCTTTCTGACTGGTATATTACAGGCACTAATGCAATATCTGCAGAAGGACAGCTGGTAAATATAGACCATAGCGGTAATAGAGTAGCAGCAATGCTTTACGGACCAGAGAAAGTCATTGTTGTAATTGGAACCAACAAGATAGTTAATACACTGGATGAGGCAGTTAAACGTGTTAGGAATATTTCGGCACCTGCAAATGCAAAACGGGCCGGCCTAAATCCTCCTTGTGTTGAACTGAGGAAATGTGTGGATTGCCAATCACCCGAAAGAGCATGCTATAACTTTGTTATTATTGAGGGACAAGCAGTTAAGGGCAGGATGACAGTTTTCATTGTTAATGAGAATTTGGGTTTCTAAAGAGATTGCTTTGAGCATTTAGAATATGCATGGGTTGACTTTGAAGAAATATGTGACTTCAATTTAGTTCCCGGTATAGTTGATCAGATTAATAGTTGGGATAAGGAAGAGATTAAGAGAATAATCATAGAAAGTAGATAAACTTTGTCTATTTACAAATTCATATATTCATATGATCGAAAACATCCTATAAATTGAATAGAGGTGGATTTTTCCATGAGTACTGAGATTTATTATTTTTCAGGAACCGGTAATTCGTTACATATTGCAAAAGAATTGCAAAAGCGGCTTCCAGAAACAGAGCTTATACCGATGGCAAGCCTTATAAATAAAGATGGATTGGAGACTAATGCCGAAACGGTAGGTTTTGTGTTCCCTATCCATTTTGCAACAATTCCCATGCTTGTAAAGGATATTATCAAAAAACTCGATTTAAACACGACTAAATATATTTTCGCAGTAGCGACACGAGCTGGTACACCTTGCAGTACTTCATTCACCAAAATAGATAAAATATTAAAGAAGAAGGACAAAAACTTAGATTCATATTTGATTCTAAATATGGCTAACAATGATTCCAAGTTTGACAATTGGCATCAAATCACTGATGCTGAGTTAGCAGAGTTGGAAGCAGATGTTCAGACCAGGCTTGACTCGTTTCAAAAAAGAATAATAGAAAAAGAAAAATACCAGGAAAAGGATACTCGAATTACCGTTCCTGTTAATCCTGTATGGGTACATTTAGGATCTAGCATGGCTGATGCCAGAGGGTATTCAGGTGAAGATTTTTATGCTGATACAAAGTGTTCAGGCTGTGGTGTATGTGAAAAGGTCTGTTTATCGCAGAAAATAAGAATGGTTGATGAAAAACCTGAATGGCAAAAGAAATCCCCATGCTTTTTATGCTATGCATGCATCAATTATTGCCCTGTACAATCAATTCAAATTAAGTCCAAGAAATATATGAAAATTTATACTGAAAAAAATGGAAGATATCATCATCCGGAGGCAACAGTAAATGATATTTCTGGACAAAAATGATTCATTTCAGAAGATTGGAGAAACAATATGAAAGAAGTTACCAAAGAATGGGATTGGAATAAGAACTCGCAGGCAATTTGGTTTACTCCATGTGAGGAGTCATATTACTTAATAAACCGTTGGAAAGAAAAAGACTTCAAGAGGTTTCTTGACCTAGGGTGCGGTAGAGGCAGGCATTCAATACAATTTGCTAAGAACGGCTTTGATGTAAGCTCGGTTGATTTGTCAGATGTGGCTGTAAGTGGATTGCAAGAATGGGCAGGCAAAGAGGGTTTGAATATTTCTGCAGCCATTGTTGATATGATGGATCTACCCTTTGAGAATGAGACTTTTGATTGCCTTTTAGCATATCATGTTATCTCTCACACGGATAGCAAGGGAATTATTAAGGCGATTTCTGAGATTAATCGGGTATTAAAGACTGGAGGAGAGTTTTATATTACCTTTTGCTCAAAAAATTCTTGGAGCTATAAGGAAGCTGGATTTCCAAGACTTGATGATAATACAGTAATAAAGGTTGAAGATGGCCCGGAAAATGGCGTTCCTCATTATCATGTAGACGATTCGGTATTGAAGGAATTATTGGCAAATTTCGGGCTTATAACCGTCAAGCAGATTCAGGATGTTGTTTTAGAAGGACATGATTATGTTTCCTGGCATTATTTTGTTTTGGGTAAGAAATAGAGCTTTATGCTACGATGATGTTACAATAACAAAGTTTACTAATCAGAGGGAGTGGCTTTCATGAGGTTTGACCTAATATGTATAGATATGTTTCAGACATTGGTTGATGTGGACAATAGAATACCTTTTATCTGGCAAAGAATTCTCAGGGATAAATATACAGATGAAGCTGCTGCAAATTGCGCGAAACTCATTAGTCAAAAGTTATCCAATGCGTTTCATGAAAGAGTTAATAAGTCTGGAGAGTTTAGGAACCTCAAATCCATATTTAATCTATATTTTGAAGAGATTGCAGCAGAAACAGAGTTGGGATTTGATTTTCAAGTTGCAGCAGATGTTTTCTTATCAGAGCATGGAGATTCGAAGCTCTATGATGATGCATTGAAATTCTTTGAGCTAATTGGAGGAAGGCTCCCGATATGTTTAGTCAGCGATGCTGACAATGTGATGATTAAGCCACTTATACCTAAACTTAACTTTGACAGTGTATTTATATCAGAAAATGTTGGCTCCTATAAGAATGATCCCGAAAGCAGAATATTTAATATGGTATTGAAACACTATCAGGTAAAACCTGAGAAAGTCTTACATATTGGGGATTCAGCATCTGATATAATTGGTGCAAGTAAGGCTGGGATTAAGAGTTGTTGGATTAATCGCAATGGGTTACAGTGGAAATATCCAGTAAAGCCTGATTATATCGTTAGGTCTCTTGTTGAGGTTATGGAACTACTCGGCTAATCAACTTCGTTTAATTAAACACTTAAGCTGTTGTAGATTTTAGGAGGCACTCCATATATAGCTGAAAAGAGGTGGCATGCTTTTGCGTAAGATAGCTATTGTTGGTTCCGGTGGAGCTGGAAAATCAACACTTGCAAGAAGACTCGGAGAAATTACCGGTGTTGAGGTATTTCATTTAGACAGATTGTTTTGGAGACCAGGCTGGATTCCGATATCAAAAGATGAATTGGCAGTGAGCGTTCAAAAGATTGTCTGTACTGATTCGTGGATTATAGACGGCAATTATAGCGGTACTATGGAATTGAGGTTTCAGGCTGCGGACACGATTATTTTTCTCGACTTTCCTTTATGGACATGCCTTTGGGGTATATTCAAAAGAAGGTTGATGTATGCAGGAAGGACAAGGCCTTGTATGACAGAAGGCTGTGATGAAAAACTGGATTTGGAGTTTATCTTATGGGTACTTACCTTTCCTTTCAAGAGAAGAAAGGGGATAATTGAAAAGCTTCACAAGCATTCTCATGGGAAAGATGTTTTCATTCTTAAGAGTAGGAAAGCAGTATGTAAATTTATTGTTAATATTGAGGTGGAAAATGGATAAATATGTAGTCAGTGTGTTATCCGAAGATATGGCTAAGGAAATATGTACTTGGAAGTATGAAGGAGTCTATTCCATATACAATTTTTCTGATTGGGAGGAGGTAGTCAGGAGTGGTTGGAGCCTTTCAATCAAAGAGGAAAGAGAAAAAGAATTTATAGGGATTTGTAAAGATAATGAGCTGATCGCTTATGGAAGGATACATATCCAAGACGGGATTTGCATTCTTGGAGTGGGGCTGAGGCCTTCGTTATGCGGACAGGGCTATGGCAAAGATATAATGCAGGTCTTAATAGAGGAAAGCCAGTTAAGATACCCTAATGCTAAGATCGCGTTGGAAGTAAGAATTTTTAATCGAAGGGCAATTAGATGCTATGAGAGTATTGGATTTGAGATAAAATATAAACATATTAGGAGTATGGATACTGGAGAAGCAGAATTTTATTACATGGAATACAAGCAAGGAGACAAGTAGCCTATGAGAAAAGCTATGTACCTGCAAATTGAGAAATACATGCTGTCTTTAATGAATGACAGTGCGCATGACAGTCAGCATATTTACCGTGTCTTGTACTATGCTTTGGATATTGCAAAAGAGTTTGATGTGGATAAAGACGTACTTATTGCAGCTTCACTATTGCATGATATCGGACGTGAAGCACAGAATAACAATCCTGAATGTGACCATGCAATTATTGGCTCAGATATGGCATATGATTTTTTAAGGAGTATAGGTTGGTCTGATAGTGAAGCTTCTCATGTGAAAGTGTGCATATCGACACATCGATACCGGAACAATAACCCCCCGGAAAGTATAGAAGCAAAGATTCTATATGATGCAGATAAGCTTGACGCAACAGGGACCATGGGGATAGCCAGGACATTGATATATAATGGAATTATCGCACAGCCTCTGTATTATGTGGATGAATCCGGCAAAGTGCTGGATGGCAGGAATGATAATATACCTTCTTTTTTTCGGGAATATAATTGGAAGCTGAAAAATATCTATGACAAATTCTATACCGATCGTGCAGCAATAATTGCTGAAGGGCGCAGAAAAGCAAGCATTGAATTCTATGAGAATATTTATAATGAAGTGTGCCTGACTCATCAAAAAGGCTTGTGTTTGTTAAATGATGAATTGGAAAAGGATAAATGATAAACGTAAGGAAATTTATGGTATTATTGTATAGACAATAATACCATTTGTGGTATAATACTGGAAAATAATTGTTATTTTTGAAGAGGAGTTAAGATGATTAAATGTGTGGTTTTTGATGTGGATGGGACTCTTATTGATACTGGTGAAGCAATTATTTCTTCATTGCAAAAAGTGTTGGAGGAGGATTTGGGAAAGGCATATTCAGAGGATGAGCTTAGCTTTGCTTTTGGGATACCTGGAGCAGTAACATTAGAACGGCTTGGAGTCAATAATATAGAGAGCTCTTTAGCTAAATGGATTAAGTATCTGAACGATTTCAGTGATTCCATGAAAATATTTGATGGGATAGATAATTGCCTTAGAAAGATTAAGGAGTTGAATATAAAAACCGGAATTGTTACTTCAAAGACAAGAGAAGAGTTTGATAGTAATTTTATTCCTTTTGGGCTAGCGGATTATTTCGACTATGTGATTTGTGCAGATGATACTGCTAAACATAAACCTCACCCGGAGCCAATTCTAAAGCTTATGGAAATGTCCGGGGACGATCCTAAGGATTTAGTCTATATTGGAGATACGAAATATGATAAGGAATGTGCCGAGGGAGCAGGGGTAAAATTCGGATTGGCTTTATGGGGCGCTAAGAGCTCTGAAGGTTTTGACTCAGCATATATACTGCACAGTCCCATAGACATACTTGAATTCATAAAAAGCAAATAGGAATTAGAAGAAAAGAGAGGGGCGAGGCTATGTACATCCGACAGTTCAAGCAGGAAGATGCCAGCGAATATTGGGCATTGAGATTGAGAGCGCTAAAAGAATGTCCTGAGTCATTCGGTGCCTCTTATGAAGAGGAGAAGGATAAACCTTTAAGCTCAATTGCGCAGAGATTGAAGGAATCCTTTCAAGCAACTGATTCGGAATTTATTTTGGGATGCTTCGATGATGAGGATAGACTTATTGGTATAGTTGGCTTATTCCGCGAACGGAGAGAGAAGTTAAGGCATAAGGCTACTATAAATGCGATGTATGTAGCACCAGAGGCTCGTTGTAAAGGTGCCGGGAAGGCTTTGGTAATGGAAGTCATAAGGAGAGCGAAGGAAATGAAAGGCCTAGAACAGGTGAATCTGGGTGTAATTGCGACAAATACCGAAGCCAAAAACTTGTACAAAAGATGTAAATTTGAAGTATATGGGGTAGAGAGAAATGCACTCAAGCTGCCTAATAAATATTTAGATGAAGAATTAATGGTTTATGAACTCTAATTGTATAGTAGATGAGGATTTTAAAAGAAGGGCAGTGAGTTACATGAATTTGATTAAACCGCAAAGGCTTAACCGAGGCGACAAGGTTGCAACAGTGAGTTTGTCATGGGGTGGAGCCGGAGACAGTAAAATAGTATGGAGATACAATGTGGGGAAAAAGAGACTAGAGGATGAATTCGGTTTGAAGGTTGTAGAGATGCCAAATACTTTAAAGGGAACAGAGTATGTATACAACCATCCGGAAAAAAGAGCAGAGGATTTGATGACAGCCTTTGAGGATAAGTCAATAAAGGCTATATTCTCCTGCATTGGCGGAGATGAGAGCGTTAGGATGCTGCCATATATAGATTTTGATGTTATAAGAAATAATCCTAAAATACTCATTGGTTATTCAGATACTACTGTTGCTCACATGATGTGCTATAAGGCAGGGCTATCGAGTTTTTACGGTCCGTCAATACTTGCTGAGCTTGCAGAGAATATGGAGATGCATGACTACACAAAGCATTGGATTGAAAGGGTTTTGTTCAGCAGCTCGGCAATTGGTACGGTAGAGCCTTCTCCTGGCTGGACAAGCGAGCATCTGCCTTGGGTAGAAAAGAACTGGTCAATTAAGAGGAGCTTGCAGCCCAACACGGGCTATGAGCTGCTTCAAGGGAGCAGCATTGTGAGAGGCCGTTTGATAGGCGGGTGCATTGAGGTTCTTGAGATGCTGAAGGGTACGGAGCTATGGCCTGGCATCGATGCGTGGAATGATACGATTCTGTTTTTTGAGACCTCAGAGGATAAGCCGGACCCCACATATTTTGAGTATTGGCTTAGGAACTATGGCTCACAAGGCATATTGAACAGAACCAATGGAATTATTTTTGGAAAACCCTACGACAACCAGTATTATGAGGAGTATAAAAAGGCTATTGTAAAAGTAGTAAGAGACGAGATGAAGCTAGCGGATCTGCCGATACTTTGCAATATGAACTTCGGGCATACTGCTCCAATGATGATATTGCCATATGGTGCAATGGCGGAAATAGACAGCGAAAAAGCGGCCTTTTCTATATTAGAATCGGGGGTAGTTTATGAATAGCTTGAAGCCAAAGAAGAGAAGCAGACTGCGAATAATTGCCGGCATGCTTTATTATAGGTGCAAGCGATATCTTGAATGGTACTTCAGTGGGAAGAAGTATTCCAAGGTGTTGAGTGATGAAGCACTTTCATATGCTGTATTTAGTCATAAAACCCCACTATTAAGGGAGCTTCGAAATGTTGACATGTGGATGCAGTACAATAAAGTTGCCAACCTGAAAATTGCTGTGAAACGGCTTGATGGAGCATTAATTAAGCCGGGGGAGACTTTTTCATATTGGAAGCTTGTTGGGAAACCCACAAAAAGGAAAGGCTACATGGATGGAATGGTGCTTTTTAATAGAGGGTTCCGTGCTGGCGTAGGAGGTGGTTTGTGTCAGTTATCCAATCTAATATACTGGATGGCTTTGCACACACCCTTGATTGTCACTGAGAGATACCGCCACAGCTTCGATGTGTTTCCTGACTCGAACCGAACCCAGCCTTTCGGAAGCGGGGCTACATGTGCTTATAATCATAGGGATCTTCAGCTTTATAACAATACAAATGATACATATCAATTAAAGCTTTATATGGATAGCGAGAATCTTCATGGTGAATGGAGAAGTACAAAGGAAGCTAAAAGCCGATATGAGGTCTATGAAGGGGATCACCACATATCACATGAATTCTGGGGTGGTTATGTAAGACATAATACCATTAATAGAAAAGAATATGACTTGGAAGGGGTATTATTAATGGATGAGTTTCTGACTGAAAATCATGCAGTCATGATGTATCAGCCATTTCTAAGTGAAAGCAGCTCAACCAGCCTATGATTTAATGCTTGCTATAAAAAAAGCCTATACTCCTAGCTTTTAAGCAAGGGGTACAGGCTTTTATACATTATTTTGAAAGCAACTCTTCCAGCTTTTCCTTTATATATTCCTTCAGCTTCATATCTTCTATGAAAGCTTCATCGTCACCTGGTTTTACCTTGAAAAAGTTGATTATCAGTTTGTTGTCTTTGATAATATAGTCCTTTATATGAAGAGGAGAGAATAAGACTTCAAGTTCGTTATATTTAGCGTTCGGGTATTTAGAATTTAAATCACTGGTCAAAAATTCCAGGTTAAGCTTTTTCAATGGGGCTACCATTGAATTGGTATAACTCAGATCCTCCATCATCCATAGGTTGTTGCTGTAGAACCGACCTTCTTTTTTGTTGTTTCTGGAGTATATCTCTCTGTTCTTAATAGCACTAAGGGCACTGCGGACAGACTCTTGGTTGAATCCAATCTCGTATGCAAGTGCCAAACCTGGCATAGCTGCAATATCATAGATAAACATCTCTGAAAGGTTCTCACGGTCATTCACTGCCTGCCAGAAATAAAGCATAGCCTCGACTGCCTCTAGATTTACCTTAACCCTATTTATCATACTGCTGCTCCTCTCAATGTTTTTTATTGTAATTATAGCATGTATTGTCTCAATAATAATAGTTTTTAACCAGTACTTTTCATCGTATAGGAAAGTTAATTTTTAAACGATTTATCCCAATGTATTATCCAGGAACATCATAACGACAAACCCAACAAGCAAGGCATGGGTGGCAAGCTTGGAATGACTCTGCTGATGCTGTGTTTCCGGTATTATCTCATGGCTAATGACAAAGAGCATCGCCCCGGCGGCAAAGGCTAAAGCAAAAGGCAGTATCGGTTTGGATACTTGGACAAGTGCAACACCCAAAAGTCCTCCAATAGGCTCTACCAAACCTGTGCACAGAGCTATCAGGAACGCTTTCTTTTTTGTATAGTGTTCTCTTAAAAGCGGAAGCGCAACAGCCAGACCCTCGGGCAAGTTCTGCAGTCCAATTCCGATTGCAATACTCAGACCATTAACTATATCACCATCGCCGAAACCAACACCTACAGCGAGACCTTCAGGAAAGTTATGGACAGTTATTGCAAATACAAACAACCATACCTTTCTGAGGTTGGAATTATTATTTTCATACACAGCTAAATTTCCACCATTTGTATTTCCGTTTACTGCATTTGAAAGCAGGTTGGTATCAGGGAAAAACTTATCAATGAAATCTAGGAAAATGCCCCCACATAATATGCCTACCAAGGTAATGGTTGCGCCCCTTATCCCACCACCGCCTTTTTCGATTGCCGGCACAATCAGACTGAAGGAAGTAGCTGCAAGCATAACTCCGGCAGCTGCACCCAGCAGCAGGTCAAGCAGCTTCTTAGATATTTTCTTTGTAAAAAATATAGGCAGTGAGCCTATTCCGGTGGCCAGACCGGCACCAAGACTCGCCATAATTCCAAGCCATATCATATTGAACTGTGAGAGATACTCTATCATACATGGACCCCCTTCAATACCCGCTAATTTCATATTATGATTTAGCTCGGATATGGTTACAACAAATTATATATGCTTGATATTCCTATGTGCAGTTATATATAATTGAAACATGAGTATAAATTAGGGGGCGGAAAAGAGTACTTTGACTCTTTGACATCAGCCGGAAAGCTTGATGTCTGTGGAATGTGCCTATATGCATGTCCTCATGGAAGAAAGAAGACAGACTATATTGGAAAGTGCAGGTAATACTAATTGATCGAGAATTTATATCTATTCGCAGTAGTTTTTGTGGCGTTATTTGTAAAAGGAATCACTGGCTTTGGGAATACCTTAGTCATGGCACCGCTATTTTCTTTTGTTGTATCCAATAGGTTTACAACACCTGTTGATTTGCTTATCAGTATACCTACCAATGTTTACCTTGTATGGAGGAATAGGAAGAGCATCAACTTCAGGACGGTGGCACCACTGTCTCTCACGCTGCTTGCAGGAGTGGTACCTGGCATAATGCTGCTAAAAACAGGAAACGATCTGCTGCTAAAATCCATTCTGGGAGCTGTTATTATTGCACTTGGGCTTGAGATGCTGTACCGTAAGCCCAAGCAGCAGGACTCGGTAAAAGTTAACAAAATGTTCCTTGTCATAGTGGGATTGGTATCAGGAGTATTGGCGGGCATGTATGGAATCAGTGCTTTTCTGGTGGCTTACATAAGCAGGACAAGTGCAGACAGAGGCCAGTTCCGTGCGAACCTATGCAGTTTGTTCCTGGTGGACAACATTTTCAGGCTGTTTTGGTATTCTGCGTCGGGGATAATGACACTAGAGATTATGAAGTTCACTCTTTTCTTGGCACCTGCAGTAGCATTGGGAATGTACATAGGTACAAAAGTGGATACAGGACTTAAAGAGGAAACGGTGAGGAAGGCTACCATATACCTGCTTATAGTGAGCGGAGCAATTCTACTTGCAAGAAGTGCTTGGAGCTTGTATATTATTTAGAATAAACTAGAAAATAGTATTAATAAAATTATGCAATTATAAGGAAATTTTGATCTTATGGTAATATAATATTACTATAGCTTAATTTTCATAGAATTTAAGGAGATTAATATGAGTATTGGTGTTTTTGATTCCGGTATAGGGGGACTGACGGTACTGAAAGAAGCGATAAAGATGCTGCCCCATGAGAACTATTTGTACTATGCCGATACTAAGAATGTTCCTTATGGCACAAAGCCAAAGGAAGAGGTAAGGGGCTATATATTTGATGCTGTGGATTTTTTCGCGGGCAAGGGGGTTGAAGCTCTGGTAGTTGCCTGTAATACGGCTACGAGCATTGCTATAAATGACTTGAGGAAAAGATACAGCTTTCCCATTATTGGTATGGAACCAGCAGTAAAGCCCGCAGTTGAGAAGGTTGATGATAGAAGGGTACTCGTGCTTGCGACCCCTATCACAGTTAGAGAGAAGAAGCTGCACGATTTGGTTGAAAGACTGGATTCAGAGGATATTGTCGATTTGCATGCGCTTCCGGGTTTGGTAGAGTTTGCAGAGAAATTTGTTTTCGATGAAGAGACTGTAATTCCATATTTATTAGACGAGTTTTCCAGGTATGATCTCAGAGAATATGGAGCAGTTGTTTTAGGCTGCACGCATTTTGTATTTTTCAGGAAGCACTTTGAAATGATATTGCCTGAAGGCGTTGACATAATAGATGGCAATATGGGAACAGTGAACCGGCTTAAGAATTTGTTGGAAAACAGAGGATTGAGCTTTGAAGGCAAGGGGGAAATAGAATTCTATTGCTCTGGTGAAAAAGAAACTGATGACAGCAAGTATAGGAGATATTTGGAGCTTATATATTAATGCAATAAGGCTGGCTTCTAGGCTGGCACTGTGAATAACTCATTAAACACAGCACCAGTCTCTCAAGCAGTCGACAGACTTGTTCTTATAAATACAATCATTGACTTTCAAGTGAGGTATATCCATAAAGGTAATGGATGTGCTGATTGTTTATTAAGGCAATGCCTTGGTAGTAGTGAATATGACCGCCATTAACCTCTATTTCAGGACCAGTTACAAAGTTGTAGTTATGAATGTGACCGTGGTCATATGTGGTTATGCCATATGCTTGATGTATGTGCCCGGGGATGTCGGGATTGTACGTTGTAATGCCTGAATATCCATGGTCATGTCCGAAGTTGAAAGTGGTTTCACCACTGTACTCGTGAGTATGGAGTCCGTTGTACATTTTATCACCTCCCATAATTATAAATATGTAAAGGCCATATAGCTTGTTACATAAGGGATTATAAATCAGACGGAAGAAATTAATATACAGGGGGTAGGATTATGAAACAGAATATTACAATCGAAAATCTTATGGAGCTTACTGAATATCAGAAGGACAGGCTTAATGACCTCTGGACTCCGCGAAAATATGACCTCGCAGCGGGGATTCTCTGCAAAGATGCAGAAGACAATGAATATGACATATTTGAATTTGTCATTGGTCATGTGAATATAGGAGAAACAAGGTCTGGTTATTATATGACTCTGATGAACCTTGAAGCTCTCAGAGACTGGGGGAATCAAGAGGGTAAGGAAGAAGAGGAAGAGGAAGAAGCAGCCGACGTAGAAGAGTACAATGAAGAGGACTTTATATTTGAGTATGAGCGTCCTGACGTATATAGCAAAGGGGATTGCATGCCGCTTCTCAGCGTAGGCCAGATGCTTGAAATCCTTGATAAATGCGGATATGGCAAAGGTAACTTCTATGTCAATTGCCAGAAGGACACGAATGGATGGGGAGTTGGCAGGGACATCGAACAATATATAGACTTTGGACCAGATCAAAACGGCGAAGAGTTGTGTGACGCTCTCTGGGCAGCAGTCAAAGAGGCGTTACTGTAAGAATGATTTTTATTAATTCATGATAATTAGAACAAGAAACATATTGACAAAATATTCTTATGATGGTAAAATTTCTCTAATGGTGAGTGTGCCTAAACAAGTATTAGCGGCACAGGGACTATATCCTACACGTAGATTACCCTACGGAGTCACTTTCAAGGACTTCGTGGGGCTTTTTCTATTCTAAAAGGAGGGGGTGATATCAATAGCACATACACCGATACAATTTATATGGGGATACTGAAGTCTGAATATGAAGTGATGAAAGAAAATAATGCGTTTCTATGATAAAATATAAAGGAGAGATGGCTATGTATAACACTACCGTTATCTATTTTATGAGTATAGCACTCATTGCATATGGTGGGATATTCATAATCAAGAACTTTCTAGTTAATTATAAGGCAAGTGATAATGGATTTAAAAATGTTGCAACCATACTGTTGATGCTATTCGCTGTTATGAGTGCCATGGCTGCTGCTGGGGATGCTTTTAACATAGAAGGACTTATGGAGGAGCTTAAATACAACATGAATATTGATGTTGAGATCAGGCAGCTGATGGAAAGAAACATAGCAGGTTACAGGAGAGAGTCAATAATATGCATAATTTCTGGGTATATAATGTTTATTGCATCCTACTTCATGTATAAAAATATCAAACAGGAATTATTAAGGAACTTGAATAGATCTAAAGCGAACTGGGATTGGAGCAAGATAAGGAGGTAGCACAATGTATACGGGACAAAAGGTAAGGCTGAGAGAATACAGAAAAGAGGATACAGAAAGAGCACTTCACTATATAAACGATCCAGAGATCAAAAGGCTTTTGACCCCCGGAATTCCATATCTTAATACCCTAGAGGATGAGAGAAAGTGGGTTGAAGGCTTATCTGCCAAGGCAGATAACTACAGCTTTGCCATAGAGACTCTTGAAGACGGGAAATACATAGGAGGCTGTGGGCTAAACAGCATAGATTGGAAAAACAGTGTGGCGGTAGTGGGAATATTTATAGGGGATAAGAACTATTGGGGCAAGGGTTATGGAACCGATGCCATGGAAGTTCTTTTGAAATTCATATTTGAGCAGATGAATATTCATAAAGTAAAGTTAAATGTATTCTCTTATAATGAGAGAGCAATAAAAAGCTATGAAAAATGCGGTTTCAAGGTTGAGGGAGTATTGCGGCAGGAGATATTCAGGGATGGCCGCTATTACGATGAAATAATAATGGGACTTCTGAAGGAAGAATATTAAAATGCATATTTGTAGGAATGTAGGAAATGATACATTCCAAAACTGATAGAAAGGCTGCCTCGTATGGATTGGAATGATTTTCCCATATTAAATACCAATAGGCTTGTACTGAGAGAAATAGCATTAGGCGATACCAATGCCATCTATGAAATATACAGCGATCCTAAAGTTGCGGAATATGATTCTTTTGCACCTGTAAGAACAATAGGTGAAGCCAGGAATATAATACACAATTACAGGAGGGACTTCAAGGAGAAGAAGCAGATACGCTGGGGTATTGTCAGGAAGGCAGATAACAGTATGATCGGGACATGTGAATTCATGAATTTCGATCATACATCAAGGCGGTGTGAAATAGGCTGTGGACTAGTGAGTAGAGAATGGAAAAAAGGGTTTATGGCAGAAGCACTGGAACCACTCATTGATTATGGCTTTGATGTGCTTGGTTTAAATAGGATTGAGGCATATATAATTTCTGGAAATAGTGCATCAGTGCGATTATTTAGAAAATTGGGTTTTTCTTATGAGGGCATGGTAAGAGAAAGAGAATATTTCAAGGGCAGGTTTCATAATGAAATAATAATGTCCATGCTGCGCAGTGATTACAATCTGATTCAAAAGTAGTCTATAATATTATCAGGGGGTGTTCTTATGAATCTAATTAAACTATATGAAATGGCTGAAAAGGAAATGGTACCCGGCTATCATGCGAAGTTTGTGCACTCAGAGAATGTGACCTTGGCTTATTGGAGTATAGAGGAAGGAAATGCATTGCCAAAACATGCCCATCCTCATGAGCAAGTGGTTAATCTTCTTGAAGGAAGCTTTGAGATCACTGTGGATGAAGAAGTATTAATCCTTAAACCAGGATCCGTCGTTGTGATACCATCCAATGTAATGCACTCAGGAAAGGCTTTGACTTCATGCAGAATAATTGACGTATTCTATCCTATAAGAACTGATTACATTCAGAAATAGTAGAAAAGCATATCACCTAGTGCTTTTTAACATACCAGCTTTCAAGCTAATAAAAATGTTAAAAACGCACTTCCTTGATGTTGTGTCCTGCTGCTAGCAACGAATTCTAATACAGGGCACATGCTTGTAACCTAATGGGACTAAGAGGAATATAATTATAGCAGCAAGAGGCAGATTCCGGAGTTCCATAGGAAAACTTTATTGGCCTTAAGGGTCGAGACAGGGGTGGTGTGCTTTGTTCAGGCAATTGAATGAATGGGACAGGGATACTATTTTTGAATATTTGTATAGAAATGAGGAAGAGGCAGACTTTATTATTGGAAATGCCCTGCAGTTCGGCATAATGAACCGGAGTAATATCCTTCGCTGCGGCGATTATTTCGGATATTTTGAAGGAAATACCTTAAAGGGTATAATCGCATTCTACAATTTGGGAAGCTGTATTCCACATTATGAGTCCATAAGGGCTGTCCCTTACTTTTCTCATTTAATGATAATGAGAAGATTTGGTATGCTATTGGGGGCGGATCGGCTTGTCAGGCCGCTTTTTGAGTCCGTAAGGAGTTACAAGTCTTTGAGAGAGTATGAAGAATGCAGCTACTATGTTAATAGTGATTTAAATCCCTTCAAGCTTGAAGGCGCAGAATTCATTGATGTGTCCGGAGATAGTGATATAAATATTCTGAGTTTTGTGAGAAAGGCATACCTGCAAGGCTTCGGAGCTGAGCGCACAATAGAGGATACCAAGCTTCTTCTGTCACAGAAAGGCGAGCAGGAAGAGTTTATAATACTATCCATAGATAATAAACTGGTTGCTCAAGCCTGCATACAAACCTTTACGGACAGTACAAGCCAGGTAGGGGCTGTGTACACTCTTGAGGAAGAGAGAGGCAAAGGCTATGCCAAAGCAGTGGTTTCAGAGCTGTGCGCCAGGATAATACACAAAGAAAAGCTGCCGACACTTATAGTGAACAAATATAATACCCCGGCCTTAAATGCATATAAGACTCTTGGATTTTCGCAGCGCGGCGATTATTTGATAATAAGGCTGAACAGCTAATTTAATTATACGAAAGCAGGAGGAGAATACTTTTGAACTGGCTCGATAAACTTGAGAGAAGACTAGGAAAGTTCGCAATCAAAGACCTTATGGCGTATATCGTAAGTATTACAGGCATTGTATACGCATTGTCCTACTTTGATAATGGCAGGGCTGTTATAGGCAAATTGATGCTCATACCTCAGCTGGTACTCAGGGGAGAGGTATGGAGGCTTATAACTTATATATTTATACCCCCAAATACATCCATAATGTGGATTTTATTCACATTATACTTCTACTACATGGTGGGAAACGCACTGGAGCATGAATGGGGAAGCTTCAAATTCAATATATTTTACTTTACTGGAATGATAGGCACTACTATTGCAGCATTTATTACGGGGTATGGGGCTACAGCACTGTATCTCAATTTGTCATTGTTCCTGGCTTTTGCTAAAATATATCCGGATTATGAAATACTATTGTTTTTTGTAATACCGGTAAAAGTAAAATATCTGGCAATGCTGAATTGGGCTTTCTTAGCCTTTACAATATTAGCTGGGGACATGGCTACCAGGATCATTGCTATAGTTTCAATACTAAACTATTTTCTGTTCTTTGGCAGGGAAATACTTGCTGGAAACAAGAACAGAAGACAGGTTTACAGCAATAGGAGAAGATTCCAAACAGAGCTTCCGAGAAACTTTACAATACATAGATGTACAACCTGCGGCAAAACCGAAAAGGATGACCCGAACATGGATTTTAGATATTGTCCGGAATGTGAGGGTGATTATGAATATTGCATGGATCATGTAAGGAATCATGAGCATGTGAAGGGGCCAATGCAATGAAGCACATTTTTGTAGTTGATGATGAGAGAACAATCAGAGACCTGATTAAAAAATACATGGAAAAAGAAGACTATAAGGTCACTCTTTTTGAGGACGGTAAAAACCTGGCAAATGAAATCAGAAGGCTGAGTCCTGATTTGATAGTGCTGGATATAATGTTGCCCGGTGTTGATGGACTGGAGCTATGCAAGGAAATCAGGAAAACCAGTGAGCTGCCTATTATATTTGTATCTGCCAGAGACGAGGAATTCGACCGGGTTCTGGGATTAGAGATAGGGGGAGACGACTATCTGGCAAAACCCTTCAGCCCGAGGGAGCTGGTGGCGAGAGTAAAAAACTTAATAAAAAGAGTGGAAAAGGCGGCTTCGGCAAAGGATGACAAAGAAAGCATCAAAGATATCTGTGTGTATTACGATAGGAGATATGTGGACAAGGGTGGAGAAGAGCTGAAGCTGACGACTAAGGAATATGAGCTTTTTGAATTCCTGGTAAAGAACAAGAACATGCCCTTCGGCAGAGAACAATTGGTAGAGCGGATATGGGGCTATGATTACATAGGGGACTCGAGGATTATTGATGATTTGGTTAAAAGGATAAGAAGGAAGCTTTCTGAGATAGGGTCACAAGCAGAGATAACCACAGTATGGGGATACGGGTATAAGATAGATGAATAAAATTGGGAGAAAGATTCTTATAACCTACTTCGCCATACTTCTCTGCGTATTCTTGATAACAGATGTGACCTTTATTTTTCTGTCCAGAAGGTATCTTGTAAATGAGACAAGCACTCAGCTTCAAGGCGAGGGCCAAAGAGTGGCGTCTATGCTCGGGACTCTTCCGTTGAAGGAAGCTGAGCTAAGAGATAAAATAAGCAATGTGAGAAAAACTATTAAGATAGCAGGACGTTTCGTTGATGCCGAGATTGTGATATTCAACAAGGAAGGCAGGATACTTTATAAGGATGTAGAGGATGCTGACAAGAGCCTTATTGAGCTGATTTACAACTCACCGTCATCGAGAGTGAATGGGTATGTTAGTCGGATAGTGCCGATTGTAGGCAGGAACAGTGAACTAAAAGGCAATATACTGTTATTCACAAGGGTAAAGAACATATATGCTCTCAATGTGCTGCTTAGGAGAACCCAGTTCATAAGCTTCGGAATAGCGAGCATTATTGCACTGATTATTGGATTGCTATTTGCGGAAAAACTAGTAAGGCCATTAAAGCAGCTGTCACTTAAGCTTGAAAGGTTTTCTGCTAACAGGACGTTGGATTCCAAAGTAATCCGAACAGGGGACGAAATTGAAGAGCTGGACAGGTGTTTCGTTGAAATGGCGGCAAGGATAAAGCAATTCGACGAGAAGCAGATCAGGTTTCTGCAGAACACCTCCCACGAGCTGAAGACTCCGCTTATGTCAATACAGGGCTATGCGGAGGCCATAAAAGACGGAGTAGTTGAGGGCAAGGAAGCAGAGGAGAGTCTGGATATCATAATTGAACAAAGCCAGAGGCTTAAGAAGACTGTTGAGGATATTATATATCTAACCAAGCTGGAGAGTGAGGATGAAAAGTTCAGCTATGAAGAATGCTGCATCTGGGATATATTTGATTCGGCAGTAAGAAGTGTAAAGCCGTTAGCCGAGGAAAAGGGCATCCGGCTGATTTATGATTCGCAGATAGAGTATCCAGGATACTTTGATGGGGAGAAGCTGACCAGAGCTTTTATAAATATACTCGGAAACGGTATAAGATATGCGAAAGGAATAATTGAAATAAAGGCTATCGATTGCGGAGACCATATAAGGCTGCTAATTTGTGATGATGGAGCAGGCTTCGAAAAGGTCGAAGAAAGTAAGCTTTTTGACAGATTCTATAAAGGGAACAAGGGAAATATAGGTCTTGGACTGTCTATCACAAAGGCTATTATAGAAGGCCATGGAGGCGGGATAAAAGCATACAACGGGGACACAGGCGGAGCGGTATTTGAAATAGTATTACCTAAGAGCAAAAAAAATGAGACAAAGTAAATTGTCTCATTTTTTTTGCAAATAATCGTCTATTATCTTTTCTGCAATTCTTTTCTGGATGCTTGCTGTTGCTACCAGCATGAGAACGGTAAGCAGAATTTTTGAGGTCTCCTTTGATTCGTCAGGGAACTCTTGTGCTTTGTCTTCGATTAGTTTGAACTTCTGGGACAGTATTTTTTTAAAATCTTCGGTGCTGTCATCTTTTACTTGAAGGAATCCATTGTACAAGCTGCCGAGGTAGTCTATTCCGACCTTGGAGGTCGCCATATTTTTGAATAAAGGTTCGAATAATATATTTACATCATTAATTGATAGTATTTGCTTCAAATAATAAATAAGTATAAGCTGCAGCATATGCTGCCTGTTGTATCTCTTGTTCTTTGAAGGGAGAAGAATCTTTGATTTTGTGTAATTATTGATCATTGTCTTAGTTAGAATTTTATCCTTTAAAGTTCTTTTATGATATCCCAGCTTATTGTCAATGAAAGTAGTTACCTGATCCATATAAAGCTCTATATCAGGTATGTCTGAAATGCTTATATCGCCGCCTTGGGCGATTTCCTCCATTATACTAAAAAAGGAGCTCTCATTAAAATCCATAAAAAACACCTCATTTCAAATCTAGTATACCATACTCCTGCATCGCATATAATAGCCATATTGCAATAGAAAAGCCATATAGAAAAATCACGGATTTTTTGGGGAAAAAAGAATAAAAAAATATATTGAATACATAATAACTATAGTATATAATATAAATATATCAACACGTAGTAATGAAAACTACATGAAGTAGTATTATAGGAGATGGCGGAATGAACATCAAGGTAAAAGATCCGGTCAGCGGTTTTTCACATCTTGTAGGGGCGATTTTATCGGCTATAGGGCTTTATTATCTGGTACGCTATGCCGCAGCAAACGGGACAGTCTGGCATATTGTTTCCTTTTCAATATTCGGAACAAGTCTCATTTTGCTGTATACAGCAAGTACATTATACCACCTGCTTGTAGTATCTGAAAGAGGGTCTGTAATACTAAGGAAGATAGACCACATGATGATATATGTTCTTATAGCAGGAACATACACGCCAATGTGCCTTATTCCTCTGAGAGGAAGCTGGGGTTGGAGCATTCTCATAAGCATCTGGGGAATTGCAATGGTGGGCATAATATTAAAGATATTATGGTTTAATGCGCCTAGATGGCTATATACACTTTTTTATCTAGTAATGGGCTGGCTTATTGTGATTGCATTTGCTCCGCTAGTCAGGACGATGCCGGTCGGTGCAATGCTGTGGCTGGTAGCAGGGGGCCTGCTCTATACCGTGGGTGCCATTATTTATGGGACCAAGTGGCCGAGGTTTAAGTCAAAAGTTTTCGGGTTCCACGAAGTATTTCATATTTTCGTACTCTACGGCAGCTTCTGCCACTTTTGGCTGATGTTCAGGTATGTTCTTTATTTATAACGAATAGTATAGATATAGTAATTGTTTTTTTGAAATAATTTTAAATTCCTTGGAAGAGCATATTCCCTCCAAGGAATTTTTTAATTGCACAAGCTATTTTGCAACAAACCTCAATTTATGATAAAATTTTTATAGTAATTTAACTATATAATTCGTTTTACTTTAGAGGAGGTTAATATGGCTTTTAAGGATTTACAGGATTTTATCAAGCACCTTGATGAAAAAGGCTTGCTTAAAAGAATAAATGCAGAGGTTGACTCAGAGCTGGAGATTACTGAGATAGCTGATAGAATATCAAAACAGTATGGTCCTGCTCTTTTGTTTGAAAAAGTGAAGGGCTCCCCTTATCCGGTATTGATCAATGCTATGGGCACTTATGAAAGAATGAGCATGGCGCTAGGTGTCGAAAAGCTGGATGATATCGGCAATGGCATCGAAGAATTTATTGATATGTCCAACTACCTGGGACTTATGAAAAAGGTTCAATCTCTGCCGAAGCTTGCCAGGATGGCTGCAGTATTCCCGATTAAGCTGCCTACAAGAGGTGCTTGCCAGGAGGTAATAGAGAAAGATCCTGATTTGACTACTCTGCCGGTTTTGAAGTGCTGGCCTGGTGACGGAGGAAGGTTCATAACTCTGCCCTTGGTAATAACCAAGGACCCGGAGACACATATTCAAAATACGGGAATGTATAGATTGCAGGTATATGACAAAAATACAACTGGCATGCATTGGCATCTGCATAAGGACGGAAGAGAGATATACGACAAGTATAAGAAAATTGGGGGCAAAATGCCTGTTTCAGTTGCTTTAGGCTGTGATCCGGCTGTCACATATTCAGCAACAGCACCTCTTCCCAAAATGATTGATGAGATGATGTTTGCAGGATATTTGAGAAAAGCTCCGATTATGCTGACAAAATCAATTACCAACGAATTATATGTACCCGCAGATGCCGAGTTTATCATAGAGGGCTATGTAGATGTCAATGAGGACTTGAAATTGGAAGGCCCCTTCGGAGACCATACAGGCTATTACTCTCTGACAGACTATTATCCTGTTTTCCATGTTACCTGCATCACACATAAGAAAAACCCTGTATATCCTACAACTATAGTAGGCAAGCCACCTATGGAGGACTGCTACATGGGGAAGGCTACAGAGAGAATTTTCCTGCCGCTACTCAAAATGCAGCACCCTGAGATAGTGGATTTCAATTTTCCATTAGAGGGAGTTTTCCATAACTGTGTGATTGTTTCTATAAAGAAACGCTTCCCGGGACATGCAAAAAAAATCATGAATTCCTTATGGGGCATGGGTCAAATGATGTATACGAAAATGATAATAGTAGTTGACGAGAATGTAAGTCCTCAGGACTTATCTGCTGTTTCATGGAAGGTATTCAACAATATAGATGCAAAAAGAGATGTCGTTATATCGGAAGGACCGCTGGATGCACTGGATCATGCATCAGACCTGCCTCATTACGGCTACAGAATGGGAATAGATGCCACAAAGAAGTGGCCCAGCGAAGGACACACAAGGGAGTGGCCGGATGATATTGAGATGACAGATGATATCAAAGAGCTTGTATCCAGGAGATGGGCTGAGTATGGTATTGAATAAACTAGTAAAGAAAGTTCATGATTATGGTACGCTTGTGATGTTTTCGCATACTGTTTTTTCACTGTCCTTTGCACTTATTTCAATGCTTTTAGTCAGCAATGGCCTGCCCTCTCCCTATACTATACTTTGGATTCTTGTTGCATTTATGGGAGCTCGGACTGGTGCCAATGCAATAAACAGAGTTATTGATGCAGAGATAGATGCGAAGAACCCGCGTACCTCGACCAGGCAGCTGCCGCAGGGTTTGATCAAGAAAAAAGAGGTTGTTGTATTTTCATTGTGCTGCTTCATAGTTATGGTAATTGCAGCAGCAATGCTTAACCCGCTGTGCCTTATACTTTCTCCAATTGCATTGTTTCTGCTGATAATATATTCTTATACCAAGAGGTTTACTTGGGCTTGCCATTTGGTATTGGGGATAACCTCTGCTGCTGCGCCTGTTGGTGCTTGGCTTGCGGTGTCAGGCGAACTTGCCTGGCTGCCGCTTTTTATGGGGGCAGCTAACACCCTGTGGGTAGCAGGCTTTGATATAATATATGGCTCTCAGGATTATGCTTTTGATACTGCCAATGGGGTACATTCGATGGCTGTCAGATTCGGAGTAAAAAATGCACTTCGAATCGCTGCGTTTTTCCATGCAGTCACTATGGGTCTCCTGATTACTGTAGGACTTTTGAGCCAGCAGCTGGGAGTTATTTATTTCATTGGATTGGCTATCATATCTATATTGTTTGTAATAGAGCATAGGCTGATTTCTCCGGATAATTTAGCCAATGTTAAGGTAGCCTCCTATAGCATCAATCAGCTGGTTAGCATTGTATTTCTAATATGTGGAGTAATAGATTCTCTAATATAATTTTATGGAGAGATTGAGGATGAAAAAAATAGTGGTGGGCATCACCGGAGCAAGTGGGAGCATTTATGCTAAAAGACTTATAGAAGAACTATTGAGTAAGGGTATTTATACTCACATAATTTGTACTGACAACGGCAGGAAAGTGATGGAATATGAGACCTCCATAGAGCTGGAGAAGTGGGTGCAGGAATTGAAGCGGCAATACAGCCATGTTCAATTGGAGGATATAAACAATTTATTCGCCGGAGTTGCCAGCGGTTCTTACAAGTTTGATGCGGCGGTTATAATTCCCTGTTCTATGGGCACTCTTGCAGAAATCAGCAATGGCTTTGCCAAAAACCTTCTTTGCCGTGTGGCTGATGTGGCTTTGAAGGAAAGCAGAAAGCTGATTATAGTACCCAGGGAAACTCCGCTGAATGCCATACACCTTGAGAACATGCTGAAGCTGGCAAGGCTTAATGTCACAATACTTCCGGCCATGCCGGGGTACTATCATATGCCGCAGACCCTGCAGGATTTGGTTGACTTTGTAGTAGGGAAGGTATTGGATTGCCTTTCAATAGAAAACACATTATTTAAAAAGTGGGGGAATTAGAATGAAGAAATTTAATAAGGTAATGATTATATGTTTATCAGTAATGCTCCTTGTGTCACTTACGGCTTGCTCTTCTACAAATCAAGGCACAGCAGACGACACTAAGAAGGCTGCACAAACCTTAAACTTTGGGGCAATAGGCTCTGTTGAAGTTATACCAATAATAATCGCGGATGAAAAGGGTTACTTCGAAAAGGAGGGAATAGATGTCAATTTCCAGTCCTTCAAAAGTGCAAAAGACAGGGATGCCGCCTTCCAGAGCGGAAACCTGGATGGCATCATCTGTGATGAAGTGGCTATCTGCCTCTACCAAAATGCTGATTTTGATGTAAAGATAACAGGACTTACTGATGGCAACTTTATGCTTATTGCAAATCCTAACTCTGGAATAAAGTCAATTAATGAAATGAAAGGCAAGAGTGTTGCTATATCAGAGAATACCTGTATAGAATACACACTGGACACGCTGCTGGAGAAAAACTCCCTAAAGCCTGAGGATGTACAGAAGTCCATGGTTCCGGCAATACCAACAAGACTTGAGATGCTGCGTACCAATAAGGTAGATGCAGCACTGCTGCCTGAACCCTTTTCCACTCTTGCGGTTAAAGACGGCGGGATACTTCTTGGCAGCGCAAATGACGCAGGAATTTATACATCAGTAACCGCTTTTACACAAGAGGCTATTAGCAGCAAAAGTGCTGAAATCAAGGCGTTCTTCAAAGCATACAATCAAGGTGTGGATTACGTAAACAACACCCCTATTGCAGAATATGAAGATATTATAATAAAGACTGTTGGTTACCCGGAAGACATGAGGGGCAAGATTGAGCTTCCGAAGTTCAGGAAAAACCTTTTGCCAAAAGACACTGAGATTAAATCTGTTATAGATTGGGCTGCAAAGAACAACCTGCTGAAAAAAGAGCTTAGCCCAAAGGATCTGACAAGCAACATAGGAATTGATTAACTTCCGGAGGTATTTCCATGCTTGAGATAAATAATCTTTCTGTAAGCTATACATCCAAAAAGAATATTGTAAATGCATTAGGCCCCTTAAGCATGGAGATTGAGTCAGGAGATATCGTAGCCATTATTGGGCCTTCCGGCTGTGGCAAGTCTACTCTTCTGCATGTATTAAGCGGAATAATCAAGGAATATGACGGACAAGCAACCTTAAACGGTGCAAAGCTTAATCCAAAAGTCCATGATATTGGCTTTATACCACAGAACTTTGGACTGCTCCCCTGGAGAAATGTTGAGAAAAACTGCCTTCTTTCACTCAAGATAAAACAGAAGGTTATAAACAGCGAACTCAAAGAGAAAATTGATTATATAATGAATAAACTGAATATCAATGACCTGAAGGACAGATATCCAAAGGAGCTTAGCGGGGGACAGAAGCAAAGAGCAGCAATAGCCCGTGCGTTCATTATGAACCCTGATCTGCTGCTTATGGATGAACCATTTTCAGCTTTGGATGCATTGACTAGAGAAGAAGCCCAGGAGCTTTTCATTGATGTATGGAATCAATACAAGCCTACAACAGTATTTGTAACTCACAGTATAGAAGAAGCAATTTATATGGGAAAGAAAATCGTTATAATGTCCCACTGCCCGGGAATCATAGTAGACACAATAGACAACCCGCTTTTTAACACGGAGAATCTAAGGCAAAATGAGGAATATCTCAAATTGTCATCACATATCAGAACTATCATCAAAAAGGGATGGAAAATATGAAGGCAAAAGAGAAAATAGGGCTGTTTCTGCAAGGCTTTATAATGGTTAATGTATTATGGTACTTATTAGCCGTGATAGTTGGTACTCGTGTGCTTCCCACTCCTGTTACAGTATATCTCAATCTCAATAATCTGTATGACAGCAGACTGCATATTCATATTTTGATAAGCTTGTACAGGGTGATATGCGGTGTTGGAATATCACTGTTTTTGGGAGTTTCTATCGGACTGCTTATGGCTTATTCAAAGACCTGGAATAAAGTACTGAACCCTTTGGTTTACTTCACATATCCCGTCCCTAAAACAGCCTTACTGCCGGTAGCCATGCTGTTATTCGGCTTAGGAGATTCTTCAAAAATAATATTAATAGTGCTTATAGTGGTATTTCAGGTAATTATAGCAGTAAGAGATGCGGTACTTAATATTTCTGCAGAGACTTACAATCCAATAAGAAGCCTGGGAGCATCCAGACTTCAGATATTCAGATACATAACCATTCCTGCGATACTGCCGGCAATGCTTACAAACTTAAGATTATCCATAGGAACAGCTCTTTCCATATTGTTCTTTGCTGAGGGCTATGGAACACAATTTGGCATAGGCTATTATATATTGGATGCATGGACAAGAATAGATTACATAGGAATGTATGCAGGCATTGTTGCAATAAGCCTTTTGGGTTTTGTTTTGTTTGTCTTAACTGATATACTGGAAGAGGCAGTATGCAAATGGAAGGCATGAAATAGAAGAGGAGAAATAAATCAGGAGGAAATATGGCTAGGTTTTTTAATAATAAAAAAGTTGAATTGTTAGCCCCGGCCGGAACCATGGAAACCTTTAGAAGTGTGGTAAAGGCAAATTGTGATGCTATCTATCTCGGGGGCAAATCCTTGAATATGAGGATGATCAGAAAGGGTTTTAACCTAACAGACGAAGAAATAGCTAAAGCGGTTAAAATGGCTCATGATGTTGACAAAAAGATTTACGTTACAGTAAATAACATGCTGAATGAATTTGAAATTGATGAAGCTGCTGAATATCTGCATTTTTTAGAAAGAATAAATACAGACGGGATAATAATTCAAGACTTGGGTATAGTGCAGATATGCAAGGAACAAAAGCTTAAGAAACTTGAAATTCATACTTCCGTTATGATGAACGTGCATAATATTGAGTTTGTAAAAGCACTTCAGGAGTATGGAGTATCAAGAGTAGTTATATCACGGGAAATGGATTTGAAAACCGCAAAGAATTTACAGAATATGACCGGTATTGAAACGGAGTATTTCATGCACGGTGATATTTGTGCCGTCAACGGTGCCAACTGTTACTACAGCAGCTTGCTCTGGGGCAACAGCTCCAATAGGGGACGCTGTTTCAAACCCTGCAGATGGGCGTATAAGATAAAAAAGAACGGATATCTGTATCCAACTGAGTACCCTCTCGCAGCAAAGGATATGTACATGTACGAGCACATACCCGAGCTTATCGAGGCTTGTGTTACATCGTTTAAAATAGAAGGCCGTATGAGAGAAACTGATTTCATAGTTGACTTGGTAAATACCTATGGTGAAGCCATAGATAGATATATAGAGGACCCTTTAAGCTACGACCGTAAAAAGCAAGCAAAGGAAATGTTTGAAAAACGCAAAAGAGATTTCACCACTGCTTATGCATTTGGAAAGCCTGGCTTGGATTTTATCAATACTCGCTACGAAGGTACAGGGAAGTTTTACTCCACTGGAAAGGTTTTCTCTGTGCCCTCTGAAGAGCCTGAAATCACACCGGCTGTCCTTACCGCAGCGCAGACTGAATTAAGCAGCGCTAAGAGTGATTCACACCACCGCAAGCACAAATTATCCGTCAAAGTAAATAACTATGAGCAAGCTAAGCTTTGTATTGAAGCGGGTGCAAACCGTATTTATATATCCTGCGAAGTGTTGCAGCCTGATGAGTTTATGACCATAGAACAGCTGCGGCAATTGGTGAGTATAAAAGGAAGCACTGAAATTTATCTTGCTTTTCCTCAAATGATGGATGAGCTGCAGTTCGATATTATTGATCACTACTTGAGCAAATATGGAAATATTTTTGACGGGCTTCTGGTATCAAATTTAGGCGCTATAAGAAGATACAGCGGCAAATATAAATTAGTAACCGATTATAACCTTAATATATATAATCACAAAGCCTTGGATTTCTATAAGGAGCTGGGAGTTAGCGAGTTCACTACCTCAATAGAAGCTAAAATCAATGAACTGGCTGAATTCTGTACTTTGGTACAAGGAAAACTGGAGCTAATAGTACATGGGCCCATAAGAGTCATGTATTTGGAGCATAATCTTTATGATAATGTAAATGTTTTGCAGCCTATTGAAGCTGCTGCCAATAAATATGTTGATGACAATGTCCTGGTTATGATGAGCGATAAAGGTGAAAATCCCGTCTACATAGACCAAAACGGAAGGAATCACTTATTTACATCCAAGGAACTATGTATGCTACCGCTATTGCCGCACTTTAGCTTTGACAATCCTGTCGACTTCCGTATTGAAGGTCAGACTTATAGTCTTGAGGAATTGAAGTATATCATAGAGATCTATAAGAGTGCCATTGATGACAAATCAAAATGCGAGACGTTGTATGAAAAAATGAAATCCTTCAGAGCGGGATTTACATTAGGTGCTCTATCTTATAAATTTGGGTTAGAATAATTATATATATAATGAAACGAAATATGAAAAATCAGAACAGTAGAATGAGAGGCGCTACTATGAGTTATATAGGTCCTGAGGACATTTTAAAGAAAAGGCAGCAATACTTTTTCCCTGCTACTTCGTCCTTTTATAAGGAACCACCGCAAATAGTAGGAGGTTCCATGCAATATCTTTTTGACCATAACAACAAGAAATACACGGATTTTTTTGCAGGAGTATCCGTTTTGAACTGTGGACACTCAAATCCCGAAATACTAAAGGATACAATCGAACAGCTCAGTAAAATGCAGCATACAACTACCTTGTATCTCACCCAGCCTATGGTTGAGCTTGCGGAGAAGTTGGCTGGAATTCTTCCGGGCAATATCAGGAGAACTTTCTTTTGCGTGACAGGCTCAGAGGCAAATGAAGGAGCTATGGCTTTGGCCAGACTATATACAAACAAACCCGGCTATATTGCCTTGCAGGGCGGCTTGCACGGCAGGACGCATTTGACCCTCAGCGTAACAGGAATCCCTATGTGGCGTCTGGATGATAACCTAATAAAAGAAAACATATTTTTTATTGATAGACCATACTCGGCAGTGTGCAGCTATGAGGAAGCAATGAATAATTCGCTTCAGCAGCTGGAAGAAGTACTGCGAAATCACGGTCAGAATATTGCTGCAATGCTTATGGAGCCAATTCAGGGTAATGGCGGGATAATAATGTATCCTCATGACTACGTCAAAAAAGTAAAAGCTCTTCTCGAAAAATATAATGTGCTGCTAATCGCAGATGAAGTGCAGACCGGTTATGGAAGAACGGGCAAAATGTTTGCTATTGAGCAATATGACGTGGTACCGGATATAATTGTAACTGCAAAAGCATTGGGCAATGGAATCCCGATTTCCACCTTCTCAACTACCGATGAAATTTCGGCGGCTTATAACAGACCTTCTGCTTCCACCTTTGGAGGGAACCCTGTAGCGGCTCAAACGGCCTTAAGCGTACTCAACTATATTGAGAAAAACGACCTGGTCAACAGAGCAAAGGAACTCGGAGGCTATCTGAAACAGGAGCTTCAGCAGTTATCCTCTCCCTTTATCAAGGAAATAAGAGGCTGTGGATTAATGCTTGGTATGCAAATTCAAGCCAAAGATCAGAGTAAGAACTCAGCAGAAATCACCGATATGGTCCTGGAGGAAATGAAGGAAAGAGGGTTCCTGGTGGGCAAGAATGGCTTAAACAGAGATGTAGTAGCCTTCCAACCTCCGCTGATCATTGCAAAAGAAGATATTGATGCTATGATTTTTAACCTGCGACAGACTTTAGACAAACTAGAATAATAGAAACTACCTTATTATATACATAAAAGAGAATCTCCTTTTAACCAAAGGAGTTTCTTTTTTACCTATATATATTATGTGCAAATTTCTTCTGCTAATGTGTCGTGTCCAGCAAAGTGAATAAATTTCAATGTTTGTACATATAATTTAAATTGAAAGCCTTTAAGATAACATAATATAAAGATAAAAAGCGAAAGAGTGAGTTATTTGCGTTTTTTATATTCTAATCATGAAATTAATCATAAAGGTGCACTTTACTCACACAGGTATATATGTTATATTCTTTAATGTTCTCACAAAACGAGGGCAAGCAAAAATACATCATAAACTTCCAGTTGACTCTGAAAGCTGTACATGATAAGATGTAATTCCTGCCTCGGTAACGAAGCGGAAAAACAGACAGAAAAGAAAGACACAAATTACTACAAAAAACCAGCAAAAACAATGTTGACAACAGGTTGCTGGTGTGGTAACATAGTAAAAGTCGGCGGCAGAAACGCCGGCAGAAAATGAGAAGAATCGCAAGATTTTCCTCATAGAACAAATGGCCTTACAGGCCCGTTACGTCGGAACCCGCACAATGAATTGTGCTCCATTCCTAGTAACGTTACGAACACTTCAAGT
>DASPIR010000004.1 GCA_035628995.1 Clostridia bacterium
GTTCCACGGATTCCTACGGAATTGCACGGTTAATTTTATATAATATATAGCGACATTAGAGAGTTTTGATACTTACTCTTTATCGATTATTACTTATGTTTCAGAATATTTTTTCCCACCGTGTGTTTAGTGGATTTCAGTGTTTTTCCGAAGGAAAACCGTGGTACCCGTTCCCCGTTGCTTAAGACGCATCATTTATATTATATGTTTTAGCAAATCATATAACTTATGAATAATTTACCACAACCATAAAAAAGAATAAAGGCTCAATTAAGCCTTATTCTATATCTATATTTCCATTGTTTGTTGTAAGTTCAATCCTGTTCTGTCCAGTGCCCAGCTTGCCCTGTGCAACTGTATCCTGGCCTTCCTTGTTAAGCTGCAGTGGTTTTTCGCAATCAATGTTTCCGAATTTTGTCTTGGCATATATGTCTCCATCGTTAATACTCGCTGATTTGAAATATATATCTCCAAAGGAATTCTTCATCTGTACATTGCCCGCTACATCTTCCGCTTCTATTCTTCCGTTCTTGCTCTCAACTGTGGCACCGCCTTTGACATTATCCAGGTTAATATCTCCAAAAGCATTGCTCAGATCAGCTTTGCCGCTTATATCACTAGCAGTTATACGCCCGTTGTTGTTAGTTATTTTTATATCTCCGCCTATATCAACTGCTTCAATATCCCCAAAGTGGCTTTCAATTACTGCAGAACCGGAAATCTTGCCTGCTGTTATTTCACCATTCTGATTGGTTATATCCGCCTTACCCTCTACATTGCTTACTTCGATATCTCCGAAGGAATTGTCAATATCCACATCTCCTCCTATATCTGAAGCTTTTATTCCACCATTTTTGTTTTCCAGCACGCATTTCCCGTCTACGCCTTCTACTTTTATGTCTCCAAAGCTGCTGTCTGCATTAACGCTTACCTGCTTTGGTACATATACAGTAAAATCAACCTGTGCTTTTGCAAAATCATCCTTATCCCAGTTGGCTGGGTTCTTTGGAGAAAGCTCTGTGACTTCTCCCTCTTTTATTTCAATTGCATTCCTGGCATATTCTCTTGCTTTGCCTTCATCATTGCACCTTACTGTAACCTTTGCTTCCACTCTTATGCTTTTTGCATCAGTCGGGAGTACCTTAATATCTCCGAAATCGTTTGCTAATTTAAGCTCTTTCAAGTTGAAGCTGCTCGAGATATTATCCTTTGCATACGTCTCGCTAATTTCTGTCCTATACCTGACGCCGTCAATTATCGAATTCCCGCGATATCCGAAAAACATATGCCCCGGGTTATCGATGTTAATAAATTTTACTCCATTTGAAACAAGTCCGAGAACTATTATAAAGACTATGCACAAACCATCCACACTAAGCTTAACCTCAGTATTGCTCCTGCCGTAAAGCACCATATAAAGCACCATTTCCAAGCCAAGTCCTATGAGCAATACAGGCCAGTATCTATATATGTCCTTCACAGGAATATCAATAAAATTCTGTGCAAACAGCAGTACGCCCACAGTGATAAGCCCCACAGCAAGGGTTATGCTGCCCACTTTCTTCTTTATCATTTTGGTCCCTCCAATCCATTTTCTATAATATACTACGGATACTGTATAAAAAAGTCTTATGTTTGTTTAGACTTTTGAAATATAATTTTTACTTCAAAGAGAAAGGAGCAGATAGATTAGCTATCCGCTCCTAATTTTTAAGCTTTATCCGAATTAATTAATAATTGCTTGCATCTCGTACATCTATGCCTGCGTGGGTCAAGTCTTCTATAAGGGTCTTGGCATCCTTTGCATTTACTTTCATTACCATTTGCTTTGCCTTTACAACCCTCGAGTCAAATAAGCTCATTGCATCTATTGATATACCATGATTTTTTACTATGTTGGCTATCTTAGCCATCTGTCCGATAAAATCAGGGAGTACAATGTATATTCTAGTACCTTCGTTATCAACAACCGGTATGTTGGAAAACCTTTTCTCCTGCATGATGTCCAGTGCCTTCCTTGCAGATGTCATGGATGAAACAGTTACAGGGTTAGGTGTCATGCGGTTAGAAACATACATTAATATCCCTCCAATCAGCATATAGTTAATATCACTTTACCATATACTAGCTGTTTTTTCATAAATATATTTATTTGGCGCTGCTAAGGCGCTTATTGAAGAGATCATCAAACTCCTTGCCGCTTACTTGCTCGCAAACTCTCAGGAAATCCTCAGTAGTTGCATTTTTAAAGGCATACTCCTTATAGTAGGTTTGCATAATTCTGAAGAAGGTCTCGTCTCCTGCCTCTCTGCGGATTTCATTCAAAAGCGCAGCTCCCCCGGTATAGACTGCAGGACCGTAATCATCCCAATTGGCATATCTGTCTAAAGACTTAAGTATAACGCCATCATATACCTTTGCATCGATATCTTCCTTTGCAGCTTCATCCAAATAAGCATAGAACATATCACCATTGCCTCTGCCATACTCCTTCTCAGTGAAGACACCCTCCGAGTATGTTGCAAAGCCTTCATCCAGCCAGGCTTCTTCTATCTGGTCATTTCCTACAACTCCATACCACCACTGATGGGCTGTCTCGTGAACTGTAGTACTCTGGAGGTTATCACCATCGTAATCATTCTCATAATATCTTTCGTTTATATATACGAGGCCTGGATATTCCATACCGCTGGGAAACTCAGTTTCCACCACCGAGTAAGTCGGATAGGGATATTTGCCGAAGTTGCTGTTGAAGACTTCAATAGATCTTGTTCCGTAGTCCAAGGCTTCCTTTCCCTTCTTCTCATGTCCTTTGTAATAATATGACTTCACCAAGGTGTCTCCTGCCTTGTCTTCAGCTATTTGAAACTTGTCACTGGCAATAAATGCAAAATCCCTCATATTCTTGGCATCGAACTTCCAGCTCACATAGTCTCCCTCCTTCTTCTCCTCCATTATAGAGCCGGAGCTTGCTATTATGTACCCCTTTGGTGCTTTTATTCTTACAGAATAATTTGCTGAATCACTATAAAATGGGTCCCCCACAGAATAGTACTTATCCAGGTTCCAGCCATCAGCATCATATACAGCCGCTACCGGATACCAATTTCCCATATTTATATTGGTTTCCCCATAGCCGAACCTTTCTCCGGCAGGAGGAATTATGACCTTGTATTTTAGCCCCAGAGTTATAATTTTTTTAGCCTGCAAAGGCTCCGAAAGCTTGACCTTGAGTATTGTTTCCCCTTCACCCTGAAGGCTGAATTCCAACGCTTTTCTATTCTGCCCATTTGAAAGCTCAACAGAGGCAATCTCTGAGTACCCAGGCTTGAAACCTCTTGAGTAGGCTCTAGAAAAGTCATCAAATAGGAAGGGAGCTGTTTCTTTCTTTTTAAATGCATTGGTATATATGTGGAAGTATAGTTCTGTAAGCTCCACGCTGTCGTTATTAACATACGTTACCTGCTGTTCTGCTGTCAAAGTCATATTGGTTGGATCAAGTACAGCATCAATATCATACTGGTTTATATCCGTTTCAGTCTGTACAGGTAAATTGGCAGGCATTGGCACTGTGGGAGCCGCCTGTTGCCTTAAGGAACAGCCTCCAACTGTTGATGCAAGCACCGCAATAATCAGAATATAAGCACTTATTAACCTCACTCTTCGAATCAATAAAATCACCTTTCTTTGTTAATATACTCAAATTGTTATTACTATAGCAGAGATGCCTTTAGTATTCCACAGAAATTGCCGTTAGTCCTCTTATTTATTTTATCCTGCTTTAATTATTTATTAAATCACAGTTTGTACTTATGCCCTTCCTAGATTTTATTATAGTTTTTAGAATATTTTCAAAAAACCAGTTGTAAAATTCTTCAATCAAAACTATAATTTATAGGTGGTAGAATAACTGGTATTTTATGGGTATGAAATATTAGGAGGGTCTAATGGCTCGAATTTTAATTGTTGATGATTCACTTATTATGAGAAGAAACCTGAAAACAATCCTTTCTGAAGCTGGGCATACAATTATTGCAGAAGCTTCAAACGGTGCTCAAGCATATTTGGAATATAAAAGGCACCTGCCCGATTTAGTGACTTTGGATATAACAATGCCTTTTATGAACGGGGTTGATGCCCTTAAGAAAATAATAGGTGAGTTTCCCAACGCCAAGATTGTTATAGTCAGCTGTACCAGCAACAACAAGATAATATTGGAAGCAATGCAGTGCGGTGCTGAAAATTATGTTCTTAAACCATTTACTGTAGAAAAAGTAATCGGTGTGGCAAACCAGGTACTCAAAATAAATGAGCCGGTAAGCAGGGAGATAATAGACAAAATATATAAAGTCTTGAACTCACAACCTATATTCCACTCATGAGTATCATATACACAGGGATGAACAATATGCTTAAAACCGTAGATATCGTAACCATGACTGTAGCATAACGATAATCAACATCATAAGCCCGGGCAGCAATTGCAGATTGCGCGATAACCGGCATAGCCGATTGTATGATGAACACCTTGGTCATCAGGCTTGGAATCGGTATCACAAGTGCCAGAGCATACACCACCAAAGGTGACAATACAAACCTCCCCAAGAGCAAAGTCAGCATATCCTTATCAAGCTTTATATCTTTAATGTTTATAGTGCTAAAGGTAATCCCTATGAAAAGTAGTGATAACGGAGTCGTCAGGTTACCAATATATTTACAGCTATCCATTATGAAGCTTGGTAGCTGGACTCCCAATATTACCAGCGCCAATCCCACTAAAAATCCCAAGAGTGGTGGAGCGAAAATTCTCTTCACTGTATTCATGCTGAAAATCCTGTCCTCGCACCCTTTTTTATCCTTGCTGATGCCATATATCCCAATAGTCCAGAATAGAGTTGTATTCGCTGCATAGTAAAACAGCACATAGGGCGTACTTTTCTCGCCAAAAAGCGCCAGGTTAACAGGCATTCCCATGAATATCGTATTGGAAGCGAAAAACATTGCCTGAAAAATACCCTTTCTCTCAGGCTTTACATTTATTAGTCTGGCTACCGCCATTGCAGCCACATAGCAGATGAGCATCGAAGCAAAAGGTATTATTATTCCTTTCCCGGCACTATAAAGCTTTTCACGGTCAAAAACCGTCAGCAGGTTAGAAACCATCAAGGCAGGCAGCGATACATTAACTACCAGCTTGGTGAAAAGCTTTGAAACGCCTTCATCGAACAAGCCCTTGCGGGTAAGGTAGTACCCCAGGACAATCATAACAACTATGCTCAATACACTTTGCAGTGCATTCAATACAATATCCATCGCCTTTTCCCCCTTGAAGTTCGTAAGCAACCTAAATAGTTCTAGTCCTTCCTGAAAATTTGATCCTTTTAATGATAAGTCCGGCTAACGGCAGCAAGTACAAATAGTATGAGTATATAATATAACTGTTATCTGCAGTCAGTGCAGCTGCTGGCACCGCCCCTGCAATATTCCATGGAACCAGCGCCGATATCACTATTACCGTATCCTCAAGGTCCACCGCCAGTTCATATTTATCTATACCTGCAGAATCATACATATTCCTCACCAGCTGATATGTCAGCATGATAGCAAGAGTTTGGCTGCAGCCGAAAGATCCTGCCATTATGCTGGTTACAATCATAGCCGCAAATATCCCAATCTTTCCTCCCAGGCTGAATATCCGTTTCTCAACATCCTTAAGCAGTGATGTCCCCTCAAATACTCCTGACAATGCAAAGGAAACAAGTATAATAAGCGTAACCTTCACCATTGAAACAATACCGCCGCCCTTTATTATATCTCCCAGAAGGCTTTGCCCCGGCATGCTGTAGCCCATTACCATATATCTTAATATATCAACGATTGACTCCTTCTGAATCAAAAAAGCTATTACAATTCCACTTGCAATGCTCACCAGCATGGAAAGCTTCACATCCACTCTGAAAGCCGCAAGTACCAATATTATCAATGCCGGTAATATTACAATCCAACTAAGGCTAAAGCTCTTCATAATTTCAGCACTTATCTGGCTCTCTCCAAGGTGCAGGGGGTTCTTGAACGACAATACCCCATAGATAATGATGGATGCTATATAAGGAATCACAGAGGTCTTGAACATGTTTTTAATATTTATGTATAAGTTGGTATCCGTGATGGTAGCCACCAGATTTGCGCTGGAGGACATGGGTGAGCATCTGTCACCGAAATAAGCGCCAGAGATAATTGCTCCGGCTACAATATTGATATTTATATCCCCGCCCTTAACCATTACCATGAGAATTATACCTATTGTACCGACAGTCCCAAAGGAGGTTCCCAGGAGAAAGGATACTATGCTGCACAGTATGAAAGCATACAGTATGAATAAGTTCGGATTCATAAGCTTTATGCCATAGTGCACCACATATGCAACAGTTCCGGAAGCTCTCCATATACCGGTAATAGCACCTATAAGCAAAAGAATATTAATTATGATCAATGACTTTCTCGAGCCTTTTAAAACCATATGCATAAGCTCTTTCAGCTTAAAGCCTCTTTTATATGCAATTACAATAAATACTATCAGCCCAGCAAAAAGGGGATAAAAGATGTTTATCCCCTTGTAAACACTGAGCATGAGAAGTATAAAAGTACCAACAAGTGCAACTATTACATCCAAGCTATTACCCCCAAGCTCGTGCTTTTCAACACAACAAATTCAAATCTATTCAAGTGTTGAAAATGCACCTCCAATACATTTCGCGTAAAACATTTTCATTCTTTATTTCAATGGAGCGTAAATGTTTCCTTAGTTGTTATTGAATCCGCACTATACCCAATAGGGATACTTCTGTGCGTTCAATATTGACGTTGTGTCTCTGCAGAATTAGAATTTCTTCCTGTAGAGAGACACATTAAGCATAACTATATATAATTATATTCCAATATCTTGCCCTTTTCCATAGACAATTTAACTATTTGACCTCCAACCATCTTAATTAAGCTATTACTCTCTTATATTCTTTATTCGTAAGCTCTATTCCTTGTATATCCAAGTTTGAGGTAGGCTCATCTGCGAGCAGAATACTGCTGTTGACCGATAGACTGCTTGCAATGTAATAAAATAATTGCCAGAATCGTCCCATTCCAAATATAAAACAGAACAATTCCGGCAAATTAGAATTACATAAATATAGGTGAAGCTTGTCTGAATAGATAAATAGATCAGAATATTATCTTGCCTGCCAGATCCTTATCAAAGATCATGCATTCCTGCAGTGCTAACTCTTTCCCAAAACCTTGATCTATGGCATGCTTATACATTGCATATGCAATGGAAACATCAACATACGCTAAACCGACAGCATCAAAATAGATGAATTCATCATCATTTTCCCTACCAGGCTTTGTTCCATCTAAAATATCAACTATGTTGCCATAGATATCTTCATCTTTAATAATACCATCCTTATAGCAGAGGCTTACGGTCTGTGTACGATGCTTTACAGTATCCCAATCGTCACATACGATCTTGTCTGCCATTTGCACCACTTTGTATTCGTCTTCCCAACCTCCAATATGGCTGTAGAATGCACCCTTTTTGATCCAGTCTGCCTTGAGCAACGGTGCTTGTGCGCTGGTTGCTGTAACTATAATATCAGAATCACGAACAGCCTTTTCCATTACCGTATCACAGGCAACAAATTTCATATCGGGGAATATCTTCTGCAAGCTGGAAATAAAATCCTGCTCCTCTGCAGGATATTTAGAGGCAACCTTGCAAATCTTCAAACCTGGACGAATAGATTTCATACCCAGCAGATGCATCTTTGCTTGCTCACCGGCACCAATGAATCCAATACTCTCCACATCTTTTCTGGCCAGCTTATCAGCTGCTGTTGCTCCCATCGCTGCAACACGCATGTTAGAGCACAGCGTACCATCCATTACACAGACGGGATAGCCATTAATTATATTTGAAAGTACAAATATTGCAGACAGATTCTGTGTTCCAAACCTAATAGGGTTAGGAGGGAAGCAGGATACCCACTTAACACCGCAGATTTGCTCATCCAAGAGCGTAGCAGGAAGGCAATTGATTCGTTCCTGTGTTTCCTGGTTGAATATCTGGACTATTTTTTCCGGAAAAAGGATACGGTTGCCTTTAAATTTCAGTAATCCTTGCTGCAACGCTTCAATAGCCATTTTCATATTAAATGCACCGGCTTCAACCAGTTCCTCTTGTGACAGATAGGTAAATTTGATTGCTTTATTATTCATTTTATTCTTCATTTCCTTTCGTATACAATTTCTCCATTTATTAATATCAGCATAATCCTTCTTACACCCCCAGTGGAAACTCGCAAGCCACAAAGTGATTGGGATATACCTCTCGCAACTCCGGCGTATGATCCTTACAAGCGTCGCATGTGTATAGACAGCGTTTGGCAAATCTGCACTCTTCCGGCATGTTGATGGGAGAGGTTACCTCGCCCTTCAGAATGATACGCTTCTTCCTTTCGCTTAGATCTGGTACAGGGATAGCAGAAAGCAACGCCACCGTATACGGATGCAGCGGATGTGCAAATAATTCTTCCGCAGGTGCCTTCTCCACAAGTTTCCCCAAATACATGACCGCAATATGATCCGAGAAATGATTAACCACGGAAAGGTCATGTGTAATAAACATATATGTAAGGCTTAGCTTTTCCTGCAATTCTTTGAGCAAGTTGAGTATCTGTGCCTGTATGGAAACATCCAGTGCAGAAACTGGCTCATCACATACTATAAATTTTGGATTTACTGCAAGCGCACGTGCAATGCCTATACGTTGCCTGCGTCCGCCGTCCAACTCGTGGGGATATGTGTTAATGAGCCTCTCTGCAAGACCAACTGTCTCCATCAACTCCAGAACGCGATTTTCTCTGTCTTTCTTATTGGGTATGAGATTATGAATTATAATAGGCTCACTGATAATTTGGTTTACCGTCTTTCGAGGATCCAGCGAAGAGAATGGATCTTGAAAAATAATCTGCATATCCTTTCTTGCCTTCCGAAGTTCAGACTCATTATATTTCAGCACATTACGCCCATTAAAATATACTTCACCGGAGGATGGCTCAATAAGACGAAGTATAGTTCTGCCAGTTGTAGATTTTCCACATCCGGATTCACCAACTACGCCAAGTGTTTTGCCTTCTTCAATAGCAAAACTCACACCATCCACCGCATGGAGCATGCCACGGGATGTATTAAAATACTTTTTTAAATTTTTTACTTCAACCAAATTTTTTGCCACTATCTTTCCCTCCTCACAATGTGGAATGCAGGATCGTCATAAGCAGAACATTCCACCATATGCGTATCGCTAATCCATATGGGATCAGGCTTCTGCTCATGACATTTATCAGTAACATAGGGGCATCTGGGTGAAAATGAACATCCGATGGATAGATTAGTGGGATCAGGCATGGAGCCCGGTATAGGCAGCAGTTTTGCTTTGCGATCGTTTACATTTGGCAAAGAATTAAATAAACCTTCAGTATAAGGATGCTTCGTCATATTAAATACATCCTTGAGCGTGCCCTTTTCAACAATCCTGCCGGCATACATGACCGCAACCTCATCGCAAACTTCTGCTACAATACCCAAATCATGAGTTATCATTATAAGAGAAGTCTGATATTTTTCCTTAAGGTTATTCATAAGCTCCAGCACCTGCGCCTGTATCGTTACGTCTAACGCGCTAGTAGGTTCATCTGCAATCAGTAGCTTGGTATGGCATGCAAGAGCTATTGCAATAACTACACGCTGTTTCATTCCACCTGAAAACTGATGCGGATAATCGTTTGCGCGATGGCCAGGGATACCAACCATCTCCAACATTTCCTTTGCGCTCTCATTTGCTTCTGAACTGGATACATTCTCATGAAGTATAATACTTTCTGCAATCTGCTCACCCACCGTGAAAACAGGATTCAGCGCCGTCATCGGATCCTGGAAGATCATCGAGATATCTTTCCCTCGAATCTTTTCCAATTCTTTAATATTCTTCTCAAGAATATTTTCACCATCGAGCTCAATTATTCCACTCTTAATGACGCCTGGAGGGTCAGGAACAAGACGAAGTATTGCAAGTGCAGAAGTCGTTTTGCCTGCACCTGTTTCGCCAACCAAACCGATAGCACGCTTTTTCTCCAGTTTTAAATCGATACCGTTTACCGCCTTTACTGTACCGTTTTCGGTTTCATAATGTACAACAAGATTTTCAATATTGAGAATCAAATTTTTATCTTTCATAATAAGTCCTTTCTATCTCTTTAGTTTTGGATCCATTGCATCACGCAGACCATCACCAATCAAATTAATCGATAGTACTGTGATTACGATAGCAATACCTGGAAACATGGTCATATAGCTATAATCACGTATGAACGATCTGCCTTCTGCAAGCATGCTGCCCCATTCAGGCGCCGGAGCAGGAATGCCAAGACCAAGAAAGCTCAATGATGAAGCAGTGATAATGGCAGAACCGACACGCATGGTAACCTGTACCATGATGGGTGCCAAAGAGTTAGGAAGGATATGAGTGAACATGATTCGCATTCTAGTTGCACCTGCTGCACGGGCAGCTTCGATATATTCGTTATCGCGCACAGTCATGACGGCGGCACGTGCCACACGTGCAAATGCCGGAACGCTAACTATTCCGACCGCAATCATCAGCACAAATGTGCTAGCACCGAATGCCGTTGAAATACAGATAGCAAGCAATAACGCAGGAATTGAAGAAAACACATCACATAATCTCATAATTATACTCTCGAGGAAACCGCCGAAATAGCCTGAAATAATACCCAATACACCACCAATCGCCAACGATACCATTACAGCTACAATACCGATAGACAATGAATATCTTGCGCCATAAAGAATACGCAAAAATATATCACGACCATACTGATCTGTTCCAAATGGATGATTCCACGAGGGATTCTGCAAACGTTCAGATACAACCTGACGAACAATCTGTGTATCATAATCGATTGCAAAATTAGCTACAATCGCTATGACAGTAATTACACCAAGTACAATCAAACCAAGAACAGCACCCTTGTTTTTCTTAAAGTTGTGCCATATCTCTGCAATTTGACTGAGCTTTTTATACTTTTTAGTTGCAGTTACACCTAATACGGAAACTACCTTAGATTTTTCCATAATACACACCTCACTTCGTATATCTTGCTTTGATACGGGGATCAGCAAATGCGTAGGCGAGGTCAATCAGCAGAATCACAACACTAGAAAGCATTGTAGTTAAAATTATTGCACCTGTAACCATTTGGGTATCGCGGTTATTAATAGAATCAACGATAAGTCGTCCGATACCCGGCCATGCGAATACTGTCTCAGTCATAACAGCACCGCCAAGTGCAACGCCAAATTGAGTGCCAATTACAGTCAAAATCGGAATAAGGGCGTTTTTGAAAGCATGCTTACGGATTACAATATTTTCACTTACACCCTTTGCCCGGGCCGTACGCAAATAGTCCTGACGGATTACCTCAAGCATTGAAGAACGCGTAGTACGCATTGTCAGCGCAGCTTGACCTGAACCAACCGTAATTGCAGGTAATATTATGCTTAAGGGCGTATCGTTTCCAATTGATGGAAACCAGCCTAATTTAAGCGAGAAAACAATAATCAACAATAGACCAAGCCAAAAAGTTGGTACTGACAAACCAAGAAGACCAAGGACCATGCTGCCACTGTCTCGCCATGAATTTTGATGAACAGCGGCAGTGATTCCCAGCGGAATAGCTATTAATAACGCAACCACAGTACCCGCCGTAGCAAGTTGCAGCGTTGCGGGCAAACGCATCATATACACATCGAAAACATCCCTATTGGTGACATAAGATATTCCCAAATCCCCTTGAACTAATCCCGTCATATATTTAAAGTATCTAAGGATTAGCGGGCCGCTAAGCCCCATTTCCTCACGCATTTCTTCTTTATCAGCATCAGCCATTTCTGTACCTGAAATGATATCTACAACATCTCCCGGAGCAAGATCAACGATAAAAAACACAATAAATGATACTGCGAGCATAATAGGAATCAATAATAACAATCGTTTTATAACATACTTTGACATTCATGACCTCCTTGGTTCTATGGATATTAGGGTAAAGTTTAATTATTAACCAAAATACAGTTTGCACCGCGATGTAAAACAGATTCAACGGTGCAAACTGCTTCATGTTGGATGAAGATTACTTTTCTACTATATAGAGATTACGCCAATGATGGAACAGTCCATGAGGTTGTTCAAACCCCTGCATAGTAGACTTCATGCCAACATTTATCTGCTCAACTGCAAGGGGGATCCAGTTGGCATTATTCATAATGTATGTTTGCAGTTCTGCATACATTTTTGTGCGTTCTTCATAATTGCTAGTGGAAATTGCAGTCTCTAGCAGTTCATCAATTTTTTTATCCTTTATGTTACTTCTGTTGATGCTGCCATCAGAATGGAAGGGATTACGCAGTGCATTATCCGGGCCGACTGTATGGCCTCCCCAACCATCAACTGCTATGGGATAGGTTCCTCCAGGAGCTACTCCTGCATTAAAGGTCGCTGTTTCAAGTGCTTGAATCTCAACTTCTATACCGATCTCACCAAGCTGTGCCTGAATTACACTATCAACAGCCTTCTGGACAGTACCAGAAGAGGAATAAATGGTTGTTTTGAAACCATCAGGATAACCGGCCTCAGCCAGTAACGCCTTGGCTTTCTCAATATCATACTCATAGTAATCCACATCTACAGTGAATTCACTTGAGGGATGCATGATATTGTAAGCGGGGGTTGCATTACCCTCATAAACCAATGCTACCAGGTCTTCTCTGTTGATCGCATGTGCAACAGCCTGGCGGACAAGTTTGTTGTTAAACGGCTCAACTTTGAGGTTCATGAATATATGACGAATATTGGTGCTGGGAATCTGCCACAGGACAAGTTTCTTATCCTCCGCAACATAATGCAGGTCAACTGCAGGAGGATCAATACACAGGTCGATTTCTCCTGTCTGCAATGCAATCAGACGTGAAGCTGCCTCAGGAATATATCTGACGAGAATCTCCTCAGTCTTTCTAGCACCTTCCCAGTAATCTTTGAATCTAACCAAGGAAAGGTAATCTCCCTGAACCCACTCATTATACATGTATGGACCGGTACCGACCTTGATTGCTTCATTTTCGTCAAGAGTCTCAAATGCATCCGCACAAAGCATAACCGTATTCGGTTCACAGAGTTTGTAAACCAAGTCATTATCTGCAGCGGAAAGCTTGAGCTGAACTTTGTGGTCATCAATAACAGCGACCTCTTTTATTGAGGAAAACTTTGACTTGGAAGCCGTCTGTTCCAATCCACGCTCAATAGTAAATTTTACATCCTCGGCAGTAAACTCGATGCCATTATGAAACTTGACTCCTTGACGAAGCTTAAATTCCCAAACAGTGTCGGAAATTTGTTCCCAAGATTCTGCAAGTCCCGGAATATATTTAGCGTTCATCGTATCATACTCGACAAGAGTATTGAACACGAGCATATAAACGCTTTTGGCAGTGCCGCCGGACTCATTCTGAACATCCATGCTGGTGAAGTCAAGTGCAGGGGCAATAGTAATTGTCTTCTTATAAACAGTATTTTCGTTCTCAACCACAGTTGCTGCCTCACCTGATACACCGGCGCCTGTCTTTTCTTCAGTAGTAGCCGAACCGGAACAACCTGTCATGCTGGTAATAATCATGCAAACGCATAGGATGAGTGCTAGAATTCTCTTGTTCTTCATTCTTATACCTCCCTGTAAATGTTTAATAGTATATAGAGCAATATTCATGCCAATCCTATAATACGTTGATTTCTGGAGCTTTTTGCGGACATCAGATACAATCAGAATAAAAGAACGGCAATATTTGCATATGGTACGCAATAATTGCCGTTTCTATAAAGAATTATATTTTTAATATCTTATATTCCATATTCGTTAATCTTGTTTTGCAAACCGCGCACACTTATGCCTAATTCTTTGGCTGTCAAATCACGACGTCCTCTATTTTTGTCAAGTGCCGCTTCGATTGCTATGCGTTCTATTTCTTTGATCGACATACCTGTCAGCATATCTTTCAAACTTGCCCCTGTATATTGTAGTGCTGTGGGAAGCCATCTGTTTTGCACTTCCAATGGAAGATTCTCTATACCTATCTCCTCAGCATTGGAAAGAATCATTGCGTATTCTAATATGTTAGCAAGTTGTCGAATGTTTCCTGGATAGTCGTATGCAAGCAATAGTTTCTCTGCCTCAGAAGAAATTCGCTGCACAGCCTTATTTTGCTCACGGTTGAACTGTTTGATAAAATGATTACACAGCAACGGTATGTCTTCCTTACGCTCGCGTAACTCGGGCATGTGAATATTCATTACACTCAAACGATAATATAAATCCCCTCGAAATTTTCCTTCACGCATCATATCCACAAGATTTCGATTAGTAGCAGCAATTATTCGAACATCTACCTTTCGAACATCAGTGCTGCCCAACGCAGTGAATTCCTTCTGCTGTATTACACGAAGCAATTTGCTTTGCAGTCCCAACGGCATATCGCCAATCTCATCAAGGAATACCGTGCCATGATCGGCAATCTCAAATTTCCCTTTTTTATCTTGTGTAGCGCCTGTAAAAGTACCACGCTTATGGCCAAAGAGTTCTTCTTCCAGCAGATTCTCGGGTATGGCAGCGCAATTGATAACCACAAATCGTTCTCCACTGCGCTTGCCAGAAAAATGTATAGCACGAGCTGCCAACTCTTTTCCGGTTCCGCTCTCGCCTGTAATGGTAACATTGCTATCTACGTTCTTCAGCTTTTCTATCAGGCCATATACCTGCTGCATACGCTGGCTCTTACCTATCATCTCTTGATACTGAAAGCTCAGCTTAAGTTCGCTGGAGAGAAAACCCACATCATCATTCAGACGGCGCACAGCCAACGCTTGTTCAATAAACACGCGTATTTCTTCAACATCCAACGGTTTGGATAGGTATGTGAAGGCGCCCTTTTTCATTGCATCAACTGAAGTTTTAATGCTACCAAATGCAGTCATTATGATGACCGCTATGCTTTCATCATATTCCTTGATTTGTCTTAGCACTTGCACACCATCATCATTTCCTATTATCAAATCAAGCAGTACCAAATCAAAGCTTTCACGTTCAATCATGGCAAGTCCGTCCGGTGCTGTCGTAGCGTATCTGACATCGTAATCCTGCCGTAATGTCAAAGAGAGTAATGTACACGTGCTCAACTCATCATCAATTATCAGTATCCTGCGTTTCATCCTCATCGCACCTCCGGAATTTCAACATTATCTCGGTATGGCAACCAAATTTACTTTGTATGTCCAGTATTCCATCATTTTCTAACATAAACTGCTGTACCAGTGCAAGGCCCAGTCCAGTACCTGCAGTTTTTGTAGTAAAAAATGGCTCCGTACATCGTTTTATATCGGCTTCGCTCATCCCCACACCCTCATCATGTATACATGCCCAAGCAAATTTTGTATCCTTATGCACACTAATGGTCATCAATAATGACATGTTTGGTTCACTTTTAATTTTTTTCTCCATTGATTCAATACTATTCATAATGATATTTATCAAGGATTGCTTTATCCTGTCGCGGTTGACGTGGATCACTACCGAATCGTCCAAATCAACCGTAAAACATATGTTGTCATATTTTGCTGCAATATTGGTTAAATATTGGCATTCCCTTATGACAGCAGCAAGACTGACTATCTCCCTTTCGCCTTTTACAGGCCGCGCATAGTTAATCAACCCTTCTACCAATTGATTAATGCGATCCACTTCGTTAGGTACGAATCTGACGAAGGCCTCCTGCACTTCGGGATCATTTCCCTGGGTTTTAAGCAAAGAAGCTGCTGTACGAATAGCCATAAGCGGATTTTTTATCTCATGCGCTATACCAGCTACCAAGCGATTGAGAGAACGGTTTTTTTGCAGATCAAACAACTCCTGTTTCTCACGCTCTTCGCTAGTCACATCCTCAGCAGTCAATAATATGCTATTTATACCACTTTCATCTCGGGAACGATAAATGTTATAACGATAGCTTCGCTTGTTTTCTGCATCACCCAACTCCATGGTGACAGGATGACTGACTTTTTCACCATAGCTTTTGAGAGAAAAAATATCATATTTGATATTCTTTAGTATATCACCAAAAACGTTCAGTGCTCGCACATCGCTGCCCACACAACTATCCCTTACACCACCGATCTGTAGTGCAGCATGGTTTACCAATGTAATACGATAATCTGTATCAAAGGATACCATTCCACTTGGTGCATACTCAATCATTCCATAGCGGATGCGACTATCGCTTTGAATCTGTATCATACGCCTATCCAACTCTACATTCGCATTATACAGTTCCTTGGTTTTTTCTGCTACTTTCCTTTTGAGCATACTGTTTATAATAAAGCTAAATAAGATTATTATTGCTATTCCACAAGCTATCCAAATGGCAATAATAATGATCTTTCGCATGAACTTCGGATCTATAATGCTGTCATCTTCTACCAGCCACTGCTTGTATATACTCTCATAGCTGCCACTTGCACGCATTTCGGTCAGGCTGGAGTCCAACAGATTAAAAAGAGCCATGTCAGTCTGGCGAACCAGCATAGCATAGCTGACAGGGGAAATGTAACTGCGCAATATAGTATACTCATCCTTTAGTCCGGCTTCGTTAAGCATATATTTATAGCAATCGTATACCGCTAACGCCATATCAGCTTGTCCACCAATCAGTGTTTCAAACACCGAAACCTGATTGCCTTGAGCTAGATATCGCTGAATACCCATTTTCGCCATATACGAATTTGCGGCAGAACCATATTCAATTACAGCACTGTATGTTCGATAATTTGTTGTGTTTTTCAAAGTCCCGGCAAGCTCATTGGGCACAACCAAACATAATGAGGAAGAAGACAGCTCACCCGTGTATTGCATCCCTGTCGCTGCTCTGTCATTTGTCTTATGACCAAGAATTATGTCTACTGCACTGCTATTAAGCGCATTAAGGCACTCGTCGTTGGTCTCATATGGAACGTAAACAATCTGTAAATCCTTTTGGTCGGCGATCCAATTCATCATATCAATATGCATACCTCGATAACTGCCGTCTTCATCAACGAAATGATAGGGTATTACGTTAGAATTGAATGCAACACGAAGGGTCTCACGCTCCGCATGAGTTATTGATGCCATGAATAGGAATTGACATGTGCATAAAAATATTAACGCTAATATCAAATTTAATCGTCTTCTCAACATAATTCTTCCCCATCTGACTAGCTACCTAAGTTTTGTATAAACAAACCCGTAAAAACTGGGTAAACTAGGAAATACAATTGGACATAATCAAGCTCTTCTAACGCCTCAAGCAGCTTTTTTGTTAGCTTTTATAAAAGCCATGACATTACTTTAGAGCTGATATCTTAACCTAGTTTATATTGGTATAAAGCAATGTATATGTTAACTCACCCTTGCTTCCTAGCACATACACTAGTAAGGTTCTCAATCCGTTACTGGATTTGGGAGTTTATACGAAATTCAAGTAGTTAATAGTTATTAATACATGTTTGAGTATATCATATAATTCAACGATTTACGACGCTCGACTCATTATTCGCTATTCGTGAATTATTATTGTCCTAAAGCAGCTTGTTACCAACAAATTTTTCATTATCATCAGCTTTAAAATGAGTTTGGCACAGGTATATTCACTTTCAATGTCCTCAGTGTTACATGTAACCCTTCCATTTGCTAATGGAATTTATCAGAAGGATATTATCCCCTTGTGTCGAACTTAAATAATGTACCTAAAAAAACTCGGGGGGGAGCAATTGTATGGATCTCACTACACAAAAGGCAAGGCAAATAATCAATGCACTAAAAAATGGCGTTGTCCCCGATGAAGACCTTGAATTCCTATGTGTAGGCAGGGAAAGGGAAATCCTGGAGTTTGCAAGGTGCTTTGAAATTACTGCGGATGGCAGTGGTACTGTAAAATTCCTGAATGGAGAATATGGCTCAGGAAAGTCTTTTCTTATAAATGTGATAAAGCAAAATGCAGTTAAGAATAACTTTATCGTATCAAAAATACAAGTGGATAGGGGTTTCAGGTTCAATAACCTTGAGCATCTGTATTACCATGTTATGCATAACCTTACTCTTAATGTTACCGGAAAGTCCGTGACAAGCTTTGAAAGTATTTTTGACCTTTGGATTTCGAAGCTTCAGGACGAACCGGACAGAAGCAAGGCGGCACTTGAAATTAACACAGTTATATCCGCTCTGAACAAATACAACATGTCTTTTGCGAGAGCTTTTCTTGCATACATAAAAGCCCGGGTAGATAAGGACAGGCCTCTTTCAGATGCAGTCGCTTCCTGGCTCATGGGTGAACGGAATATACCTGCGAACCTGAAAGCAAAATTTGATGTGATTGGCAGTGTTGACAGGCTTAATTCCATAGATTTTCTAAAGACCTTCGTTGAACTCATTAAGCTATTAGGTTACAGCGGTCTTATAATACTTATAGATGAGCTTGAACTGATAATGAGCGAGAGAGTGGATATCCGAAGGGTTTCCTATGAGAATCTGAGAAGCATGGTTGACATATGCTGCTCAGGAGAATTAGGCAGCTGCATGTTTGTTTTTGCTGCAACCAATGATTTCTTTGAAAACCCAGAAAAGGGCGTTAAGACTTATGAAGCTCTGTCTCAAAGGCTTGGAGATGCCATAGACAAGTCCAACTCTGCCTTGTATGATGTCAGGCAGCCCATAATAAGGCTTCAGAAGCTAAGTGTTGAAGAGTTTCAGGAGCTTACAGACAGAGTAATTGAAATATATAAGCAGTTGTACAATTTCGAGCCCAAGACCAGCAATGAATCAATTAGAAGCTGGACCTTCATATCCTGCAAGAAGTTCGGAGCAAAAATATCAGAGCTGAGTATCAGAGAATACCTGACCAAGCTCATTGAGGTGCTTGACATTATGGAGCAGCACCCTGAGAACAAGGTGTTCACCTCAGAGCTAAAAGCAGTGAGAAAAGGCGACACTGAAGTGTATATAAATAATAGTCAAAAAGGATAAAGGCTGGGTTATAAACCCAGCCTTTATTGTGTTTTTAATGTGCTGCATCTCCAAGGTATGCTTTCTTGACTTCAGGATTTGCAAGCAGTTCTGCACCAGTTCCCTTAAGTATGATGCGTCCAGTCTCCATAACATAGCCTGTATCGGCAATATGGAGAGCAGCGTTCGCATTCTGCTCAATAAGGAGAATTGTAACCCCCTGTTTGTTTACTTGTTTTATGATGCTGAATATATCTTTTACTATGAGCGGTGCAAGTCCTAAGGACGGCTCATCCATCATCATAAGCTTAGGTCTTGACATCAGCGCCCTTCCAACCGCAAGCATCTGCTGCTCGCCGCCGGATAGGGTACCGGACAACTGCCAGGTACGTTCCTTCAGTCTTGGAAACAGAGTGTATACCCACTCCATATCTTCCTTAATTCCCTTTTCATCGTCTCTTGCGAAAGCTCCAATTTTAAGGTTTTCCAGTACTGATAGGTTGGCGAAAACTCTTCTTCCCTCAGGAACCAATGCAATTCCGCTTTTTACCATTTCCTGTGTTTTCATATTAAGCAGGTTCTTGTCAAAATAGCTTATTGTGCCTTGTTTAGGTTTGACTAGCCCCATTATGGCTCGAAGTGTTGTACTCTTACCTGCACCATTTGCGCCTATAAGTGATATTATTTTGCCTTCCTGAACCTCAAGACTTATCCCCTTTAAAGCCTCAATACCTCCGTAAGCAACAACCAAATTGTCAATCTTAAGCATCTTCATCCACCCCCAGATAAGCTTCTATTACTCTTTGATTATTCTGGATCTCATAGGGGCTTCCTTTTGCAATTGTGATTCCGTAGTCCAGAACATAAATCCTCTTTGATATGCCCATTACAACCTGCATATGATGCTCAATCATGAATACTGTTAAATCGAATTCATCCCTTATCCGCTTTATAAACGCCGTCAAATCGTCAGTCTCTTTAGGATTCATTCCTGCTGCCGGCTCATCAAGAAGAAGTATTTGTGGATTAGTGGCAAGAGCTCTTGCTATTTCCAACCTTCTCTGCTGTCCATATGGAAGTGAGCTGGACTTTTCATCCCTGTTATCTGCCAGGCCAACCTTCTCCAGGAGGTTCATAGATCTTTCAATCATCTGTTTTTCTTCCCTCTTATATCTTGGAAGCTTGAATATTGCCTCGAAAACATTGGAGTTGATACGAAGATGGTTAGCTATTAGTACATTATCAAGAACACTTAGATCTTTAAATAGTCTTATATTCTGGAACGTTCTAGCAATACCCAATCCTGTTATCTGGTCAGGCCTGAGACCTGTAATATCCTTCTCCTTAAATGCTTCTTTTCCTTCAACAATACTTTTTTCGTTAAATAATACTTTCCCTTTAGTCGGATTATAAACGCCTGTAATCATGTTAAAGGCTGTCGTCTTGCCAGCGCCGTTTGGTCCGATTAGAGCCACTATCTCGCCTTTGTTAAGCTCAAGGCTGAATTCCTTTACAGCAGTCAAACCACCAAATTGCATCGTAATATTATCTGTTCTCAATAAATTCATTATTTAGTACCTCCTTTTGCAAGAGGCTTCTTTGAAAAAACTCCTAAAAGCTTATCCCAGCTGAATTCTCGCGTGCCCATAAGCCCATGCCTGAAGAACAGTACGACTATCATCAGAAGCGCAGAGAATACAACCATTCTTAATCCAGGAAGAGCAGGTATTGATGGGAACATAGGCTCATCCAGGAATCTAAGAACTTCTTGTGCTATAGTGATCACGAATGCTGATATGACTGTACCTGTGATGCTGCCCATTCCTCCAAGCACTATTATAAGAAGTATATTGAAGGTCAGGAAGAATCTAAACATCAAAGGGTCAACAGCACCTATAAGACTACCAAGCAAGCCGCCTCCTACACCTGCGAAGAAAGCTCCTATGGCAAAGGAAAGCACTTTATGCTTGTACAAGCTAATTCCCATGCTCTCTGCAGCGATTTCATCCTCTCTTATTGCTTTGAAAGCTCTTCCATAACTGCTGTTTATAAGTGAAACCATTATGAAAATGGTGAACAAGGCTGTTCCAAAGGTCCACCACAGATTTGTACTTGACGGAATTCCCTTGAGCCCCAATGCCCCATTGGTAATCCTCTGTGTGTTTGTAAATATTACTCTTATTATTTCAGCAAAACCTAGAGTGGCTATGGCAAGGTAATCTCCCTTGAGTCTCAATACCGGTGCACCTATTATGTAGGCTACAATTGCAGAAAGTACCCCCGCTAGTATAAGTGACGGCAGAAAAGGCCATACAATCTTATCTAGTGGTGATATCATCGGTGCCAAGAAGAAGTTCATCTGCTTGGTTGGGATGGACATGGTGAGCAGTGCTGTTACATAAGCGCCCACAGCCATAAAGCCCGCGTGTCCCAAGGAGAACAATCCTGTGAAACCATTTATAAGGTTCATACTGAGACCAAGTACTGTATAGATTGCGCAAAGGTTTAATATTCGCAATACATATGAGTCTAAAGCGTTATTAGCTATGTATAATGATATACCCAATACAATTATGGCGGCTATTGTTAAAATAGTATTCCTCTTCATAGTTACACCTTCTCCGATATTTTCTCTCCCATTATGCCAGTAGGCCTAAAGAGGAGTATTACAATAAGCAGTATAAAAGCGAAGGCATCTCTGTAACCAGAAAGCTCTGGAAGAAATGCTACCAGAAGGATTTCGCCTACCCCGAGTATAAACCCGCCAATTACAGCGCCTTGAATGTTTCCAATACCGCCAATTACTGCTGCAATAAAGCATTTAATCCCTGGCATTACACCCATTAGGGGCAATATGCTCGGGAACTTAAGTCCCCACATTATACCTCCAACAGCTGCCAGTAAGGAGCCTATTCCGAAGGTAAATGAGATTGTTCTATTTACATCAATGCCCATTATCCTTGCAGTCTCAACGTCCTTTGATACAGCTCTCATTGCCATACCGCTTTTCGTCTTATTAATCAAATACATAAGTGCGAATAGAAGTACTAATGTAACAACCGGAATCATGAAAGTAAGCAACTGGATACGCACGTTTCCTATCTGCACCATGTCAGTGAACATAGCTATCTGTGGGAACGTCTTTGGCCTTCCTCCGAACATTACTATAGCCAGGTTCTCCAAGAGGTAAGAAGCACCTATAGCAGAAATAAGAATTGAGATTCGTGGAGCTTCCCTTATCGGCCTATAAGCCAAAGTTTCAACAGTAATACCCAGGACTCCTGTCAGAGCTATCGCCAATATGAATGATACGTACCACGGCAATCCAAAGGTCGCAACTCCGAAGAAAGCAAAATAAACTGCCATCATGAATATATCCCCATGTGCGAAGTTTATCAGCCTCAAAATACCATAAACCATTGTATACCCTATGGCAATGAGGGCATAAAGGCTTCCTAGGGATATTCCGTTAGCTAAATGCTGTAAGAACATATCTAATGCCATATATACACCACCTAAGTAAAAGTGTCGGCTCTCGCCGCCTGTTTCATTTTGAAACCACAGCTACAAAAGAAACTTCCTCAGTAGCCATAATTAGTTAAAAAATTGTCATAAAATACACTTCCTCCCCTAAGGGAGGAAATGTATTTTATATACTCTTTATTTTTATATATATGGGGAAGGTTAATTCATTTATTTATAATTTATTTGATTGGTTCTACTACATCCATGAATGTGAACTTTCCGTCTTTAACTACTTTAATAACAGCGCTCTTTATAGCATTTCTGTTTTCATCAAAGTTTACAACACCTGCTGCACCCTGGAAGTCCTTTGTAGCAAGCAATGCTTGCTGAATCTTCACGGAATCAGCTGATCCTGCTGCTTCAATAGCCTTTACTAGTATAAGGTAAGCATCATATGCAAGAGCTGTAACTGCTGCCGGCTCTTTCCCTGGATATTCAGCCCTGTAAGCATCAAGGAATTTTGTTGATTCTGTAGTTATCGGCTTTTCTGTTGCGAAGAATGTTGAGAGTACAGCACCTTCAACAGAATCTGCACCGATTTCTATGAATTCAGGAGTTTCCCAAGTATCTCCACCGATAAATGGAGTCTTTATTCCGAGCTGTCTGGCTTGTTTTATAACAAGCGCGGATTCTGTGAAGTTACCAGGAGCAAATATTACATCAGGATTCTGTGCTTTTATGTTTGTAAGCTGTGCTGTGAAATCCTGGTCGCCTGTATTATAGTTAGCAACTGCAGCTATAGCATTTTCATCACCAGTAAGCTTCTTGAAATTATCTGTAAAGTACTTTGCAAGTCCTACAGCGTAGTCATTTGATACTTCCTGTATTATAGCTGCTTTCTTAGCACCAAGCTTATTGAAAGCATAGTTTGACATAACTACTCCCTGGAATGGGTCTATGAAGCAAACCCTGAAGTAGAATTCGTTACCCTGTGTAACGAGAGTATTTGTGCAAGATGTTCCCATTGCAGGAACCTTTGCATTTTTTACAATATCACCAGCTGCCATTGAAAGTGAGCTTCCCCAGCTTCCAATTATTGCAGAAACCTTTTCTTTTTCAACCAATCTTGCTGCAGCTGTAGCTGCCTCAACTTTGTCTGACTTGTTGTCAACTATAACTAGTTCAATCTTCTTGCCAAGTACTTCAGGATATAATTTGTTGGCAAGCTTAATACCTTCTAATTCAAGCTCTCCGCCTGCAGCATTCGCGCCTGTTAATGGCTCAAATACACCTAACTTTATAACGTCTGATGCTGGAGCAGCAGGTTCTCCACCTGGAGTTGGAGCTGGTTTAGCACATCCTGTAAGCACCAGGGACAATGCCATTACAACTATTAAAGTTAAGGATAACACCTTTTTCATACTATTCCTCCTTCTCATTTTAAAGACTAATCATTTCATAGCCCTTCCCCATCGAGCTAACAAATTTATGTAAGACATTTTATTCCTCCAATCACCTCCTATAGTTTCTACACTTTAGCATATTTTATGATGCAGTGAAAGCTTTATTATAATTAATTGAATAAAAAAAACTAAGTAACAGTATACCCCTTGGGAGATAACCTGCGGCTTAGAATCACTCATAATAGCACAAATCGAATTTTCACACTCATAAAATAAAATAAAATCAATACTGCGTATAGGCTGTAATTATTATCTACATAATGCACTTTTTCTTATTTCTACAGTCCTTATACAAATAATATAATATAATCTTCTGATAGTCAAACTATTTTAAACATATACACTATCAGAATTATCAGACGTGCTCACCTAATATCACCCTATAAAAAATAAAGCCGCAAATTGAATTGCGGCTTTATAATGCTATTCTTACATTAAGAACATAGCGGCTATTGTGGTTACTATAAGCCCTATAATCACAGGCTTTAGATTACGTCGCGCCAGCTCGAAGGGGTCTACCCCGCATATTGCTGCTGCAGGTATGACAGCCCAAGGTATCAGAGTTCCTCCACCCACCCAGATAGCGGCAATCTGCCCCAATGCTGTAAGTGTAGCCACTCCAGAGCCTATAGCTATCGAGAACAGCTTAGCTATTGAGCCTACGAGGGATATACCCGAGAAGCCTGAACCGTCAAGGCCTGTTATAGCGCCTACTATAGTAGCTGTAGCTGCTCCGACTCCCTGGTTCAGTGGTACAATTCCAGCCAGAGCCACGCCAAGATCATTTACAAGTCCATTTGACCCTTCCGGCAGTACTTTGCCAAAAATATCAATTATAGCTGAATCCCCCAGGTAGAAAAATGCTGCTATAGGTATAACCGGGCCAAATACCTTGAAGCCGAACTGCAGCCCTTCTATAAGGTGTTGTGTGATTCTTCCAAGAGGATCCTCCTTGTACGCAAAGAAGGATATTATTATCAATATCAGAATTGAGGTTCCGCCAATCAGAGCTGTAGCATCCCCTCCCTGAAGCTTTGCAATGAACATTATCACTATATCCAATGCAAAAAGTAACGGTACCAAAGTTGCAAGAGCTTTCCTGATTGATGGTGCCATATTTTTCATCGCTTTTATATCATCATCAATTTCCACCAATGTTTTTGTACTATCAATTTCTTCAACCTTTAATACTCCAGATTTCATATCCCTTTTCAGCATCCAGAAGGCAACTATAGTAGTAACTGCACCCATTATAAATACCAACGGTATACTTGCGGCAACTACGTCTCCTACTGGTATTCCTGCTCCATCGGCAGTGATTTTGGGTGCTCCCTGGATTATGAAATCACCTGATAATGCAATTCCATGTCCAAAAAGGTTCATTGCCACTGCGACACCAAGTGCAGGAAGCTTTGCTTTAAGTGCAACAGGCAGAAGCACCGCTCCCATTAATGCAACAGCCGGGGATGGCCAGAAGAACCAGGATATTACCATCATAAGTATGCCTATCACCCAATAAGCCAGTGTGGGAGTGCGTATCAGCTTGGTAAAAGGATATACCATTGCCTCATTGATACCTGTTTTCATCAATACTTTGCTCATACCGAAAATGATTGATATTACAAGTATCGTACCTAAAAGTTCTTTAATTGCGTATGCAAAGCTGTTAAAGATACCGGTGACTGAATGGGTAATCGACGAGGTTCCTATGAATCCCAGCACAAGAATTCCTGCAATGCAGATAAAGCTGGTATCCTTTTTCATTACAATGAAAGCTATTACCAGCAGTATGAAAATCAAGTACGCCCAGTGTAAAGCGGTAAGTGTAACTCCCATTGAGTCTCCTCCTTCCAAAAAATTTAAACTAATTAATACAGAATATGCGGGAGCAACAAATAGGGTACTACATATTTCGCATGATATAAATGATGTGTCTTAAGCAACGGGGGAACGGATACCACTGAACACACGGATGTTCCACGGATTCCTACGGAATAGCACGGTTAATTTTATTAATATATTGCAGCGTCAGAGAATTTTGATACTTACTTCATTACCGAGTATTACTAATGTTTCAGAATATTATACACGCCGTGTATTCAGTGGGTTTCAGTGTTTTTCCGAAGGAAATCCGTGGTACCCGTTCCCCATTTACTACTTCGTATTATTCTACTAACACGTCAGAAAAAAAAGATATGCCCGGAAGAATCACCTGGCATATCTGTTTAGTTATTAGTAACAGTAGAAGCTTTCTATCTGTCTCAGACTTATTCCGAAGTACACCCACCTATATCCGGTCCATCTCCAGCCTGACACTGAACGGCGTCCTACAAAGGTGAGCCATACCCAGAATTCCCTGCCATTACGGAGCTGGAGATATACAAATCTGTTTCTGCATCTTCTTATGGATCCCGGGTCGACAGCCTGAACTCCGAATCCCTGCTGTGCTGCTAACTGTGGAGCTACTGAGGGAGGCGGCCCTGATGGAGGTCCACCCGATGGGCCAAAACCAGGTCCCTGCCCCCCGGTTGGTGGAGGGCCCTGCGGTCCAAAGCCTCCAGGAACAGGTGGGCGCTGCCTGTAAAAAGGACAATCTTCACAGAGCTCATCATCTAATTCAATATCGTCATTTTCATCATCATACATAGCATTCACTCCCATACACATTTGTTATCAGTATATGTATGAGGCAAGTCCAAGGTTCTACAAAAAATATAAGTCGAGCTGTCTGCCCGACTTATTTAATCTAAAGTTTGAAGCCTTCAATTTTTCAATGAATTGAACTTATCCGGCAAGCGCACCCAATATTAGGGCGGCAATTATTATTACCATAAGTATCCCAAGAAGCTTCCATACAAATTTCAGCCATCTGTCATAGGATACCCTAGCTACTGCAAGGCCTCCCATAACTACAGCACTTGTAGGCGTCACAAGGTTCACTATTCCAGATGCAGACTGATAGGCAGTAATAACTACATGCCTTGCAACTCCTGCAAAATCTCCCAAGGGTGCCATAATGGGCATTGATAATGTCGCAAGCCCTGACGTGGACGGTATCAGGAAGGACATTGGCAAATAGAACAGGTATGAGGCTATTGCAAAGGCTATTGAGCCCGTTCCCGCTAGAGACCTCTCTCCTAAATTCAGCACTGTATCTGTAATATTTCCTGCATTCATTACTATTGTTATTCCTCTAGATACACCTACTATCAGTGCAACTCCCAGAAGGTCTCTGGCACCATCCACAAAAGAGTCTACCAGTCCATTTTCTCCAAGTCCCGCTACTAATCCAATAACTACTGCAGAGACAAAAAATAGCGTTGTCAGCTCACCGAACCACCAGCCCAGGGTGGGAATGAAACTGATGTTGATATCCGAAAAGGGGATTACTCCTATAATCATTATAAGAAAGGTCAAAGCAAAAAGAAAAAGTACCAGCTTCCTTTTGCTTGTAAGCTCAGGAAATTGCTTGCTTCCATCGTGGGCGAGAAAATGTTTTTCGTTATCCTCCTTCATATCATATACCACTGAAGCTTTAGGATTCTTTTTTACCTTTTCAGCATACCTCATTACATATAATATTGCGGCCAGCTCACCCACTACCAGAATCAGCAGCCTTAAAAACATTCCCTCTCCCATTGATATGCCTGCAAAGCCTGAAGCAATCCCTGTTGCAAAGGGATTTACCGTTGAACCCAGCACTCCTACACCTGCACCTAGCATAATCACCCCCACAGCAGTCACAGCATCATAGCCTGCGGCTATGAATACCGGAAGCAGCAAAGGATAAAAAGCTATAGTCTCCTCCGCCATGCCAAAGCTGGTGCCGCCAAGAGCAAAAAGTATCATAAGAATAGGTATCATCCACTTTTCCTTGCCCTTTAGGCTCTTAGTGACTCCTGCAATCCCTGCGTCAATAGCACCGGTCTTCATAACAACTCCCAGGAAGCCTCCTATGATAAGTATGAACAAAGACACATCCACTGCATCATAGAAGCCTTCAATAGGCGCCATTATTATATCAGCTATGCCCTGGGGATTTGGTTCCACCATATGATATGTGCCTGGAATCGGCTCCTTTTTTGATGCTGTAGGATCAACGTAGTTATACTGCCCTGAAGGAACTATCCAAGTTAGTATAGCAACTACAATTATAATTGCTAATAGAATAGTAAAAGCTGATGGCATTTTAAACTTTCGCATAAAATCACTCCTTATGAAGAATATTTTGAGTAATGATGTGAAAAATATACAAAAGTTATTTTATATTGCTGCTCTAAATAGTCAATCAAAAGGACTTGCCTGATTTTAACCAGACAAGTCCTCCAATACGAACATAATTAAGCTTCAATATTTCTTTTCTCAGTGTCAATATACCTGGTCAGCAGCAAGTTTCCCACTGCAATAAGTGCTCCCAGGACAAATACGTATTGATAGCCGAAAGCATTCCACACCAAGCTTCCAAGCCAAGGCACAACCATTGATACTGCATGGTCTATGCTCAACCCCATGGATAACGTAGGTGAAACATCCTCCGGACTAAGGGCTATTTTTTTAAGATAGGTCGCTCTGGCAATGCTTGTTGCACTCATCAGCTGGTCTGCAACAAAGCAGGCGCAGATTATTAAAAGCGCTGCCCCGCCAATGCCGAATAACCCTGACACACCCTCAGCAAATGCATAGCCCGCACAGATGACTATCAGCGCTATAGCCTCCGATGCAAGCACAAACTTTTCTCCTTTTTTATCTATCAGATTCCCTATATATGGCTTAAATATAATTCCTATTCCCGCAGTGAAAAACCCAAGTACGGCAAAGGTGCTGACCCCCTGGCTGAAAATTTTTATTAGCACCCAGGGTCCAAAGGTTATGAATATCTGCTTCCTTGCGCCGTACAAGACATTAAGCCAGTAAAAAAGCTTATATTCCTTCCGGAAAAATAGTTTCTTTACTTTAACCTTTGGCTTGTGAGGTGTCATAAAAAGTATTAGCAGGCAGGCGCATATAAAAGCAAGGGCTCCCACCGTAAAGGCAACACTGTAATTGACCTTCACAAATCTAAATATAAAAGCAGTGATCAGACTGGTGCCCAAGAAAGCAGCTGTATTCAAGCCATTAATTCTTCCCAGTACCCTTCCTAGATTACCCTCTTCAGCCAAATTCATTCCTATACTATTGGACATGGGCATAAATAGGTGCTGCCCCATGCTGTACACCGTCATCCATATCATCATCGAATAATAATCTGATGCAAAATGACCAAGTCCCAGTAGTCCAAATGCAGCCAACATATTTGCCAATGAGGCTATCCTCACATCCCCTAGGAACAGTAACGCTCCTGACACAAATACGACCAGGAACCCCGGAAGCTCTCTGGGGAATTCAAGTATGGTCCTTTGAGATACTGTAAGATGAAAGGTATCACTCAAATAATTATTGAAAACCGATGCGTCAATACTCTGGCTAATTCCAATAAAAGCACTTGCCAGCATAAATAATATTAAATCCCTGTTTTTCAACTCATAACCCCCAAAATATCCATAGACATATACTTCTAATATCTCTTGCTTTGTATTGCCTATGTTCTAGTAGTTAGTATCTTATCTTCCATTCCGTTCAGCTCTGTGGTTTCGTTCTCGCTTAACTTTGAAAGTATCTCTCCTCTATACTTGATACCTATTAAGTGCCTCAGCTTTATACCCTCATCAGCTGCATCAGACCAATTTATCTTCTTTCTGTTGTAATACAGGTCGTAGTCCACTATTCTTGTGCCATCATCCAACAGCTCCAAGCCCAGCAAAATCTTTTTAATATATATGGGAGTGTGGAAGGTAAAGAATCTTACCCTATATATCTCCACCGACATCATAGGCCTAGGGTTGTCCTTACCCCAGGATTCTCCCAGTATAATCCCAAGCTCCATCCATTCCATGATATTGAGAAGTCTCTCATAGTGAAGCTTATACTCGCTGTATCTGTCAAATATCCTTATTTCAAGCTCATACCAATCCCTATTCGCCAGTCCGCTGTTCAGATATTTCAGTGCGTGGGATCTGAGGTCCCTCAAAAGAGGCCTGTATCTTTCCTCAACGAACAGAACCGTTTTATACATGTCATTTACACTCATGGTCCTATGTATGGGCTTGTCAGTTATTGCCACTATAGTACCTTTTTCGTTGTATGAGTTAAGAATATCTACTAAATTACCCTCTATGCATTTATAATCCTCACTAATTTCTCTGACTACCCTTTCCAGATCCCCCATCGCCCTTAATATTATTATTCTCGTTGCAATGCGGGATCTGACTATCAGATGGCTCATTCTGTCATTCAAAAGGTTGCAAAGTACTACATCCGGCTCCTCCATTATAATGAGCGCATCTTTTATTTGCTGCAAATCAACTACATCTGTTATTTTATCGATTATAAATATGATGGTATAATCTTCTCCTGCTTTTTCAAAGGCAGCGTCAAAATCATAGCAGTCTGCTTTCTTTTCTTGTATAAGATACTCCCTCAGTTCCTGTATGCTGCTGCTCTCAAAAAGCAATATTTTCGGTCCGCTTCTAACCAGAGAAAACATCTTTTACCCCCCTCTGTCATAATCCTATTTTGTGCCTCCCCAGCCTTGCATCATCAATGCCGGAAGGATAGCATAAGGTCGTGCACTCTCCCGACTCTAACCCTATAATATTTATGTATGAAATCCCATTAAAATACAGTTTATTATCGATACAACCGCTTTTTAATGTCAGGTCATGCCCAAACAAGTTATATTGTGCAGGTTCGTCAAGCACCCCTTTAGGCATATGGCTTATCCTGAAGCTTAGGTTCTCTATCTCTACTGTTTCGGCTTTCTTGATAATACGGCTCCTTCTGAAATGCTTGCTTTCAATTTCGACATTATCGTGATTGCCCAATGCCAGAATAATTTCAGCATCAGAGTTCTCAAGAATAGCCGTCAAGCGCTTTATCCATTTCTCATGCTCATAGATTGAAGTGGGGTAAAGTGCCAGCTTTATATTGTCCACCAAATCACCCGTATGTACAATATAGTCAGGCTTCAGCCTTTCAATAAGCATCCTAAGCTCAGGGTAAAAGCAGGCTGGAGTGTCAGACACATGAAGCAGTCTCTTTTCTGTGGACTCTGACAGCTCTATAGGTATATAAAGCTTTCCTATGACGTTGTATATAAACTCTTTGAAATTTATCATAGTGTACTCCATCCTTAACAATGTATATGTAAATTATTTCATCAATCTCTCAATTAGTCAAACAAAAAAAGAACAGCATTACTGCTATTCTTCATATATTCCCATTCAATTAAACCTTAGGCAGATTTATCCCATAGAAAATCTCTGTTATTTCCCTGTCCAGCTTCTTTTCTATCTCTTTCTTTTCTATATCACTCAGGTCTTCTTCCTTTATTTCGAATAGATAGTTGCTGAGGCTCAGGTCGGTTATCCTCATCTTCGTGTGGAATATGTTGGATTGATATATGTTCATATCAATGAGACTGTATCTGTCTATAGTCTCTTTTGCTATGAAGTTTTGTATTGAGTTTATCTTATGGTCTATGAAATGCTTCCGTCCATTTATATCCCTGGTATATCCTCTAACCCTGTAATCTATTGTTATAATATCCGAATCAAAACTCTGGATAAGATAATTCAATGCCTTTAGCGGGGAAATTGTTCCACAGGTAGTTACGTCTATATCCACCCTGAAGGTGCTGATTTCATTCTGAGGATGGCTCTCAGGGTATGTATGCACTGTTACGTGACTTTTATCAAGGTGTCCCACTATATTCTCCCTTATAGGGGTAATAACGCCCCTGTTGCAGGATGGGTCAAGTACGTAAAGTGGAACCTCCTCCTCTGAAATCAGAAGTGTAACACTGGCCCCCTGAGGATCGTAATCCTGCTTCGCCACGTTCAATACGCTGGCGCCTATCATTTCTGTTACATCACTTAGTATCTTTGTAAGCCTTGTAGAATTATACTGCTCATCTATATACTCAATATACTTCTTTCGATCTTCGGCAGACTTTGTATAGCATATATCATAAATATTAAAGCTCAAAGATTTTGTCAGATTATTAAAGCCATAGAGCTTGAGCTTGCCTTTGTCGGCTTTCATAAGCAGCACACCCCATTTCCATTAGTCTTTTTTTACAATCAAGCACGTAAAATCTTCCAAAATATTACAGCAATTTAAAATTATAAACCATATTAATATTAAGCCCTAATTGCTTAATTGTCAACATTTCGAGCACGATAAGTAGGTATTAAAATAATATGTCTTTTCAAACTCAGGATTGCTGTCACCGTAATACTCATCCTCTTCTCTTTCCTTGCAAAGGGCTTCCAGGTCTATTTCACCTACTATGAGAAAATCCCCCTCAGGGTGCTCTGATACTGCTACTACACCATCCTCCCTAGGTGTCATGCCAATTGGTGCAAATATCCCTGCTTTTCCTGTGAAATGCAGACCACAGAACCAGCCGTTCAGTGCAGCCTTGATTCCATACACATGTGCCTCCTGCACTCTTGGCCATATGCCCCTGAGTGCCCTGGGTCGCCTATACTCCTCATTATTAGCTATTGGAAGGACAACGACATCACATCCCCTGCTTCTAGCCAGATTGAACACTTCATAATATGTTGCATCCATACAGACAGGAAATGCAATATTCCCAATGTCCAGGGAAAATACCTTGAATTCATTGCCTCTCTTAATCCCAAGCTTCTCCTCAAAATCTGTAAGATGCAGCTTCATCTGCCTTCCAAGAATGTCACCCTCACGGGAAATAATGGCGCCCCCATTATACAAATGGTCATTCTCTCTAATAAAATAACTCCCGGTATAAATATATATGGAGTATTTTGAAGCCAGACCGCACATTATACTTTCGATTGCAGCTTGAATCGGTGTTGAAATACTGCAAAGCAGAGGATATAGCTTGCTCAAGCCACTGTCCGAGCCGCTCTCGGCATGGATTACCTGTCTTTTGTTCAAGCAGCGGTTTAAGAGGTTGAACCCGGGTATTATCCCAAGAAGCTCGAAAAAATTATATTCAGGAAAGGCTATTATATCGCAGCCCTTCTCTGCTGCTGATTTTACAAAGCTCTCCATTCTATATGCATAAGCTTCAACGTTTTTTGCTGCAGTTATTTTTCTTTGCACAGCAGCAGCCCTGATACTTCCCCTCCCGTCCTTGTGGTTGTTTTCCAGGGCTTTTATGCTGCTAAGGCTTGTTCTTATCCTGTCTTCTCCAAGCTTCCACCGGAACCACTTTTCCAATAGGCTGTTCATGATAACCTCCATTCCGAGATGGCATAAATATATCCTTATATGCTTCTATATTGAGCTGTCCAAGAGTATTGAACTTTCTAACCGCTTCCTTCCGCTTTTCATTGTCAAGCTCTGCTGTAATGATTGCACATTTCTGGCTTTTGCCCTCAAGAGCCAGGAAGCCGTCCTCCCCTGCAGTCATATCCAGGGGTGCATGTATTATGGAAGACCCGTGGAAGTCGTGTCCCTTGAAGCTTCCATTGAAGCTGCTTTCCATACCGAAAAATAGGTTAGCCTGCACATTCTGCCAAAGTCCTGCAAGCTGTCTGGACATATTTCTACTGCCTATTATAGCCGTAGGAGCCAGTACCAGCTTCACCCCTGACATGGCAAGCGCCCTTGAAACCTGCGGATAGAACACATCTGTGGATATGATTATTCCTAGCTTCAATCCCCGAAGAGAAATACTGTTCAGCTCTGTCCCGCGAGAAAGCCCAAGTCCTTTCTCCCATTTAGCCAGATATATCTGCCTTTGCTCCATTATTTTTTCCCCCTCCATGATAATACAGGAGGAATGATAGGTATCCGCATAGTCTGCTTCAAAGTAACTTCCTGGGCATATAGCCATGCCTTTATAAGCATTTGACAGTTCAATTATGTCATTTATATATCTCTCACCATTATCGAAGAGACAGCCTAAGAGTGCCGGTAAAACTACCATATCTATTTTGTGCTCACAGCAAAGTTGGAGCCAGCCCGCCACCTTCCCTGCAAGTTGTTCATAGCTGGTAAGCTCCAGATAATCATCATTATTGAACACTATTGATGCCGCATTCATTTCATTCCCCCCCTGGGTGATTCTGAATTAGAACATAATAAAGTGCAAAAGCGAGATATCCGCTGCCTGTGGCAAACCCTACCCCTGTTTTTGCCTTCCCTGTATTCCTATCGAAGCTTTCACACAAGAGTCCGAAATCCATATCGGCAGCTTTCAGCCATTCGATCGCCTGCTCCTGCAGCAATGGATTCAGTATGCTTCCGCACAGTCCCAGCCCCGAGGGTGTGTTGGGATGGTGATCGCAGGCCAGCTCTTTGATTCTTGATGTTTCGCAGTAATATCTGTAATTGTTGGAGTAGTAGTAATTTATCGTGTTCCTGAAAAGCTCCTCACTGCTGTCAATAAAACCGTAGTAGTCAAGCAGCCCAAGGTTTCCCGGAGGATCATTGTAAAGACTGAAGCTTCCTTTGCCATCTGCTGACCATACAAATATTTTTCTGCCATCTATTTCTTTCACAAGATGTGAATATATTCCTTTATATATACCTTGTATCCTATCGCCAAGGATCCCGGCCTTCTCCATAAGACCCCTTTGCTCGTATACACTCAACAGGTTCTTTAATCCTCTCCATAGTATTACATTGTCTACGGTAAGCAAGGGGTATTCACTGGGGTCATCTGAGGGCATCAGAAAAGTCTTATAAAGTCCGGTCTCGCGGTCATATTCCCTCTCAATTCTCATAAATACAGAATCAAGAATCCTGAGCACATCATCATCGATATTCTCCATGCTGCCTATCAGTATGAAATAGCTGGCGGCTTCATCAAGCTCAAATCCAGGGTAAAGTACAGTTCCATCTATATAATGGGCATGGTCTCCTGCATTCTTTCCATGCATAAGAATCGTATCCCTGCACAGGCTTAAATGAAAACCCCTTTCCACCAGCTTTATCGCAGGGAATGACCACAAGAAGCTGTCCCGTTCCCAGAAAGCTCCTGAGACATAATATCTTGGACTTCTCGAAGTCAATGCAGCATATCTGTCACTCTCCATATCTTTTCCTACTGCAAAGAAGTAATTGAAAAACATGTTTTCATTCAAAAGCCTTTGAAGCAATGTATCCTTAGCATATGCCACAGCTTTGCTCTTTAACCAGTTTGACAGTTCCTCGTATATGCTCCTGCAGCCCTTCCTCCTGAAATGTATAAGAGTTGTGGAAGCACCATCCATGTCTGAATTTATAGTAATATAAAATGCATTGCTGCCGCTGCATTTAAGCTTTAGTACAAAACTGCCTTCATCAATGCATTGATGTTCAAAGCTGCTATCTCCACCAAAGGCTATACTTAAGCTTGTGCTGCCCGAGGTAATATTTACCGCAGGGCTGCCCAGCCATTTATCCAATTTCATTTCCTTTTTAAATTCGGAATCATGGGAGTTGAACCTCAGCAGACTGAGCTTATCAATTGTGCAAACAAGCCTTGCTTCTATATCTTCAGAGCTTTCCAGCTCATATACAAATCCCTTTTCATAGAGATCCGCATAGAGCTTTACATTAACCCGCACTCCACCCTCCAGCTCAAAAGAGAATACCGGAATATAGTAATTCTCGAGAACTACACTTGAGCGCTGTATTGATAACCTCCTGTCATCCTTATAAAACTCCGGTTTAAACAGGGTTTCCTCACCCTTAACCTCCATAAGGCCTTTATTTGATAAGGTTAAAATATTCATACTCCTGACAGAAGCATCATAAGTGCTGATTTCAGGCAGGCTTATGTAATGATTGCCTGCATAAAGCACCCTTTCATTTATTTCAATTTCTTTTGGAGTCGTCATTATCTTATTCATACAAAGCCTCCTGATTTTTCAAGCTCCTCCAGCAGCTTATGGTGCTGTTTCGGAGAAAGACCATACATTTTTTTAAATGCCCGGACGAAGCTTGAATAATCCCCGAACCCGCACTCAGAACAGGCCTCTGTCATCGACTTCCCTGATTTTATGAGGGTATTGGCCATCATCAATCGTTTTTGAAGAATATAGCTGTGAATGGTATAACCTGTCTGGCTCTTAAACTTATGCATTAGGTGATATCTGCTCATATAAAATCTGGATGCCAGGTTTTCTACCGACATATCTTCACAGAGGTTTTCATTTATATGCTTTATTACTTCTCCAATACTTTCATTATAATCCCCTTCTGCATGGTGTTTTACAGCCTCAGGTGTAAGATACAGCCTATTGAGATATATGATGAATTGCAGGAACAATGAATTCTTAAGCACTTGACTACCAAAGCCGTCTCTCATATACTCTTCTTTAAGCTGCGCAATAATATATTTTCCTTGACGCAGCAGCTCAGTATCCAATCTCAGTAAATTGCGCTTTTCTTTGGAGGCAATATCGAAGCAGTTCAATAGATTAATTTCCGGACTGCTATGCTTGGATAAAAAATTCGAATTGACCCATATGATCATCCTCTCATAGGTCATGGAAGCATCAACTATGGTCTTATGTATCTCACTGCTGCTCACGAGAAGTATATCCCAAGGCTTAAGCTTGTATGCCTTTCCTTCTATCAAATATGTAACGTTGCCTGATATGAAAATGATTATTTTATTAAAATCATGAAAGTGCAATTCAAACTCCATGCTTTTTTTATCCTTTAAGTGGAATAGCTCAAAGTCCTTGTTCAGATATCCCCTCCTGCTGCCAGTTACTAAAACATCCTCTTTCATTATTTACCTCCTATGTTAGTCTTCAAAGCTCCAGAGCATTACTCACAGTTCCCTCGAACCTCGAACCCCGCACCTCGCACCTATTGTTTTTATACTATAGCACTTATTGCAATATTTCAAGCATCTTAGGCAATAAATATAGCAAATACTTTGAATATAATATATGTAAAGAGCACCCATAAATATACTTGGAGGTATGAGAATGAATAAGAAACTCAACGTAGGAATTCTTGGAGGAACGGGCTTTGTGGGGCAGCGTCTTGTTACACTCCTCCATGACCACCCGTATTTTGATATCAAGGTAATAGCTGCAAGCGAAAGATCTGCAGGTAAAAGCTATATTGATGCTGTTAGCGGAAAGTGGAAGCTCTCCCAACCTATTCCTGACAGCGTAAAGTCTATGATAGTTAAGAACTTGCATGATGTTGATTCCATTGGCAGTGAAGTAGATTTCGTATTCTGTGCTGTAGATATGCCTGCAAGTGAGATAAAGGAAATTGAGGAAAGGTATGCAAAAACAGAAACTCCTGTGGTATCAAACAATTCAGCCCACAGGCTCACTCCCGACGTCCCAATGGTCATACCCGAGGTAAATCCGGAGCATCTTTCCATTATCGAAAAACAAAAACAGCGCCTTGGAACAAGCAGAGGTTTTATAGTAGTCAAGCCCAACTGTTCAATACAAAGCTATGTTCCAGCCATAAATGCACTTATGGACTTCAAACCTTCGGCAATATCAGTGTGCACCTACCAGGCTATTTCCGGCAGTGGAAAAACCTTTGCCGATTGGCCGGAGATGGTAGACAACATAATTCCTTTTATATCCGGTGAGGAAGAGAAAAGTGAGCAAGAACCTCTCAAGGTATGGGGACACATAGAGGGCAATGAGATAATTAAGGCTGCTGCTCCGATAATAACAGCCCAATGCATTAGAGTGCCTGCAGCAGAAGGACATCTGGCAGCAGTATCTGTCTCCTTTACGCATAAACCGACCAAGGAGACAATAATTGAGCGCTGGAAAAACTACAAAGGCAAGCCTCAATTATTGAAGCTTCCCAATGCTCCAAAGCAGTTTCTCACATACTTCAACGAGGACAACAGACCCCAGACAAAGCTTGACAGGGATGTTGAGCATGGGATGGGCATAACAATTGGAAGACTTAGAGAGGACAGCATATTTGACTACAAGTTCGTGTGTTTGTCACACAACACCCTAAGAGGAGCAGCCGGAGGCTCTGTATTGACTGCAGAACTGCTCGCCGCTGAGGGTTATATAGTAGCGAAATAAGAATGTACTATATAGCAACATAGAAGCATTAACTTTGTATATCGACTCACACAATATAAGCTTTGGACAGAATTAGAGCTTGATACTTGTAAAATCCTAACGCACATAAACCCAACGTCCTGTTGGTATGTGCTAGGTTTACATCACGTAAACCTTAC
>DASPIR010000005.1 GCA_035628995.1 Clostridia bacterium
ATACATAGCTTAGGCCTCTCTGAAGAAGTTCTTTTGCCCGGTCCCGTATTCCCTTTGAGATGTATATTTCCGCAAGCTTGACACAAGCCGTACGCCCCAGCTTGTACAGGTTTTCCCCGAACACCATGTCCAGGAACATCCCGTCTCTTTCATAATCCAGCCTTCCACTCAGTTGTATCTCTGAAAGCAGCTTCACAAAATGTGCTTCATAGTTCTCTGCTATTCCCCAACTTATGCACATATCCACAGCTTTCTGTGCATACTCCTCAGCTTTTTCGTTTTCCCCCATGGCATAGAAAAATTCTGCTCTATGATGGTAGTAAAACTGCAAAATGTTGCCTGAATCCTTTTGATTATTAAGAAGCTCTTCCGAGGTATTGATGTACATGGCCGCTTCCTTATAATCCTCCATCTCAGTACTGGCAATTATAAGGTTGATATTGAGCAGCGTCTTTATCATCATATTCTGGGATATACGCACAACCTCCAAGGCTTTATTATAGTACTCAATAGTTTCGCTGTAGCGGTCCTCTATCCTATAAAGCTCAGCAAGGTTGTTATAGCTTTTTTCCATTGAGCTTAGATTGTTTAGTTTCTGGCTCACGCTTGAGCACTTTTCATAATATTCCCTGGATTTCTGAATATCATTGTAATACTCTGAATATACGTATCCCATGGAATTCAACGTATAGGGTACATATTTATATGCAGAGAGCCTTTCAAGTATGGCCATGCCCTTTATCAGTATTGCAAGACCTTCTTCATATCTGTTCTTATTGCATATAAATCTTCCATAATTCACCAATATCCTTGCATAGAAACATTCGAATCTATTGGCGTCGATAGTATTCATTACCCTCTCCAGAATTTTTATATATGAATTGTACTTTCGTTTGTTTGACATTATATCATTAAGATTAATAACTAACTCGTACAAACCCTCCGAATATTCGACATTTCTTAGCAGCCTCTTTGCCTTAACTGCATATCCAATTGCAATCTTCTTTTCATCTATTTTATATGAAAGTGAAAACCTCTTGATATATATATCTATCAACATTTTCAAATCATTGACCTGGCTTGCAGAGCTTTCCACCTCACCATAAAAATGCATGGATTTGTTGTACTCCCCAATTTGCTCGTACAACTCGCCCAGCTTGCTGCAAACAACCATCTTTTCGGTGCTTACCTCGTCCTTGCAAAACATGTTATAGGACTGTTCAAGAAACTGAATAGCCTGGCTCACCAAATTGCTGGCTATCATCTTCTCGGCAGCATTCATAAGATATTCGATTGCTTCCTTGTATCGCATAGCCTTAGCCATGTGAAAAATCAACTCGTCCTTATTTTCTCTGTTTTCTCTGGTGAATTTATCCTCAAGTATATATGAAGCCATTTCATGATATTTAAGCTTTGTCTCTGGGGTCATTCTTTCGTAGATTGATTTCTTTAAGTTTATAGAGCTGAAATCGAAGGATATTCCCCAGTCGTCAACTTTCCTGGACAATATATTGATAGTATCCAGCTGTGAAAGCTGCTTGCCTAGCTCATCCTCACTAATATTCAGCATTTCTTCCAATATATCAGAGGATACTGCTGTATTGAATATAGATACCGTCTTAATAATCTCATTCTGAGTAGAACTCAGCTTGCTTATTTTGTTCAGCACTAAATCATCTATATTGAAGGAAAGGTTTAATTTGTCAAAATCAATTTCATTTAGAACCCATTCCCCTTTATCGTTAACGTAAATATGGTTATTTATATAGAGAAAGTAAATAATCTCATAGATGAATTTCGGATTGCCCTCTGTCTGTTTATAAACCTTGGCAGCAAAATCCAGACATGGCCTGTCCATACCCAACAAAAGCCTTATATATTCTGCTGTTTCATTTATATTAAGATTATTAAGCTCAATAGTGTCTGCATATCCAATCTCGGTCAAAGAGCTGCAAAAGTCCTTCAACTTGGGATTCTCTTCTATACTCTGTATACCCGCTCCTATAAGGAAGTATATTTTCCCCTTGCCTTCACTTCTCATAATATAATTCAAAACAGAGAGAGAATCTTCATCAATGTAGTCAAACCCATTTACAGCCATGATATAGGAATACTTCGCAGATGCTTCCAAAAGAAAGTTCCCAAGTCTGTATATAAGTCTCACCTTATCTTCTTGCCTGATTACACTGTTGCACACTGAAGTAGTAGGCACGCCTGCTATTTCAGGTATTATATAGGATATATCTGTTATATACCTGTCAATGATCTCCTTATCAGTAGTCCTCATTACATCCTTAATCAACATTATTATATAGTAAAAGCTGCAGGATACATCTTCCGTCAAGGCATCAACCAGCACCGTATTGCCTTCCTGCTCAAGTCTACAAGCAGCCGCCTTAATGAAAATTGATTTGCCAGTGCCCATTCCGCCTTTTATTATTGTTGCCTTAGGCTGCAGCTTGTTCTCATAAAGATATCCCTTTACAGATTGTATTATCCTCTTAAAATGGTGCTCCCTTGATACGAGGCTGGTCATATAGCGTGGGAGCTTTTGAAGATGCTTCTTATCTATAATATTATAGGCTCTGTTCAATCTCCTGTTTATATCCTTTACTATGTTTTCTACTGATTCGTATCTGTCTCCTGGCTTTAAAGCTGTACATTTCTTTATTATTTCTGTAATCTGTACCTTCCTCTTATCCTCTGCAGCTCCGAACTTTTCAAGCTCATCCTTGAAGTTAGAGCCTTCCACACTAATTTTACTAAAAATATAAAACATCAGGGCGCCAATAAGGTAAATATCAGACTCCCTTGAATAGTTTCCGAACTGGAAGGCTTCAGGGGATTTAAAGTAATTATTATCCCTATCAAACATTATGGATCTTTCAGTACCCTGTATATAAGGCAGCGTAGAGACCTTTAAAATAGCATTCTCTTTTTCATATGCCACAAAGAGTTCATTAATATTGACACTGCAAAGCAGAAACCCTCTCATATGCAAATACTTTACCAAAGAACACAATTGTACGGCGATATCTAATAATATATCAAAGCTTTGGCTTTTAACAAAGTCAAAAAGACCTACTCCGCTAAAATGCTCATAGGCATAATAATACTTGTTTGCAACTACTGACCTTGTATCTATTTCCGATATTTTGTTGAAGAAATGAAAATCTATCAGGTTTGGATGATTCAGGTTCCTATAATCGAACATGTTGCACTTCATGTATTCGATAAAGTCCTGAGTTTCCTTCTGATGATTAATTATCCTAAGGTTTTTGACCATATGACCCCGATGGGCATCTTCAACAACTACGGTGCTTCCGTAGCGATCCTCATTGCTGACCGCTATGACCTTGTATTGAGTGTTTATGAACTGCAATTTTAATTCCCCCA
>DASPIR010000006.1 GCA_035628995.1 Clostridia bacterium
GTTGCGTCAAAGCCAACTACCATTATTGTCTTTCCTGAAGCCTTTATAGCTTGTAATGCGCCTAATGCCATTTCGTCATTATGAGCGAAAACTGCATTGATTTCCGGTTGTGCTTGAAGGATATTCTCCATAACTGATAAGCCTTTAGTTCTGTCAAAGTCAGCAGTTTGCTTTGCAACTACTTCTATGCTTGATGTTTTTATAGCATCATTGAAGCCTTGGCCTCTGTCTCTAGCTGCTGAAGTACCAGCTATACCTTCCAGTTCTACTACCTTACCCTTGCCGCCAAGCTTATCGATAACGTAATCACCTGCCATTTTGCCGCCTGCTACGTTATCAGAAGCTATATGAGCAACAACATCACCTGAGTTTGCACCACGGTCTAATGTGATTACAGGTATTTTCTTGTCGTTAGCTGCTTTTACTGCGTTTCCAACTGCATCAGAATCAGTCGGGTTGATAAGTATAACAGCTACATTCTTTGTTATTAGGTCTTCTACATTTGACATTTCCTTTGCAGGGTCATTCTGTGAATCCAATACTACCAGCTCGTAGCCAAGCTCTTTTGCCTTTGCTTCTGCTCCTTCCTTCAAAGAAACGAAGAATGGATTGTTAAGTGTTGAAATTACCAAACCGATTTTTTTAGCTTCTTCCTTCTGTGGCTCCGGTTGAGTAGTGCTTGGTGCTGAACAGCCTACAAACAGGCCTGCTACCATGATTACTACCAATGTAATGACTAATAACTTTTTCATTAATACCCCTCCATTAATTTGGTTTATAATTTATGTGCTAAATTTGCACATTAAATCCAACTCTATCTTTTTTGTTTGCGATCCAGTAAAACTGCTATTAATATTACAAGTCCTTTCAGCAGCAGCTGATAGTAAGAGGATACATCCATAAGATTTAGCGCATTGTTTAAAACACCTATTATCAAAGCACCAATAATTGTACCGAATATACCTCCGATACCACCCGCTAAGCTGGTGCCACCCAATACTACAGCCGCAATAGCATCCAGCTCATATCCTGAACCTGCCTGTGGCTGAGCTGATGATAGTCTTGCAGTAATGATGATTCCGGCTAAGGCTGCCAAAAATCCTGATATCGTATATATCAAAATTTTAATTCTATCGGTATTTATGCCTGAATATATCGTTGCTTCCTCATTGCAGCCCAGTGAATACACATATCTGCCTGTTCTGGTATGTCTTAAAATGTAGTAAGCTAATCCAAATACAAATGCCATAATATATATTGGTAATGGAATTCCTAAAAAGTAACCTGCACCAATATTTGCAAAAGCTGCTGCATTGGCTGAACTTCCTGCACTGATTGGCTTTCCGCTTGTAAAGACTAAGGTATAACCTCTAATAAGAGTCATAACCCCTAATGTAGCAATAAAGGGCTGTATTTTACCCTTGCTTATTATCAGGCCGTTGAAAGCTCCTATACCTGCTCCTACGGCTAAAGCTGCTATGAATGCCAAATACACATTAGTCCCCTGAGCAATCATTGCAGCCGCTGCAGCACCGGATATAGCCAGTGTTGAGCCTACAGACAAGTCAATACCGCCTGTAAGTATTACAAAGGTCATTCCGGCAGCAATAATAGAATTAATTGATGTTTGTCTTAAAATATTCAATATATTGCTGACTGTTAAAAATCTTGGATTAAGAAATGCTATAACTATGCAAGATACAACTAGTAGAACCAAGGACTTGTTTTTTATTAAAAAGTCTTTTAAGTATGTTTTCACATTTCCACCTCCCTATGACCTACTGCCAGACGCATAATGCTCTCTTGATTTGCATTTTCGTGTTCCAGGCATCCTGTAATTCTTCCTTCATGCATCACCATGACTCTGTCGCTCATGCCTAGTATTTCCGGTATCTCTGAGGATATCATCAATATACTCATGCCTGCTTTCTTAAACTGATTTATAATATCATAGATTTCCTTCTTTGCCCCTACGTCTACACCTCTGGTAGGCTCATCCAATATCAAAATTTTTGGGCTTGTCATCAAGCTCTTTGAAAGAGATACCTTCTGCTGATTTCCTCCACTTAGGTTTTTTACCAGCTGCTTAACTCCTGAGGTTTTGATTGACATTCCTTTAATGGATTCCAAGGCAGCAGCTTCTTCCTTCTTTTTATCGATTATTCCAAACATGCCTGACAACTTCTGCAAAACAGATAAGCTGATATTCTCCTTGATGTTCAAACCAAGTACAACACCATTTCCCTTACGATCCTCCGATACATAGGATATTCCATTCTTAATCGCCTGTCCGGGAGATTTTATATGAACAGCTTTTCCCTGCACAATAATTTCTCCGCTGTCCTCATCCAATACTCCATAAATCGTACGGGCCAGCTCGGTTCTGCCTGAACCCATCAAGCCTGCCAAGCCTACGATTTCACCGCTTCTCAGTGAAAAGCTGATATCCTTTACATAGGAATTTGTTAAGTTCTTAACCTCTAATAGAATCTCACCAGTTTGGCAGGTGACCCGCGGATATTGTTCACTAAGTTTTCTGCCTACCATCAACTCAATTATTTTATCTTCATTTACTGCTTGAATCGGATGTTCAGCAATAAACTCACCATCTCTCATAACAGTAACGTCATCACAAATCCGGAATATCTCCTTCAGTCTATGGGATATATAAACAATGCTTCTTCCCTCAGCCTTAAGCTCACTAATTACTTTAAACAAGCTTTCTGTCTCTTTCTCTGTCAAGGCTCCGGTTGGTTCGTCCATGACAATTACCTGCGCATTTAACGAAAGGGCCTTGGCAATTTCAATCATTTGCTGCTTGCCTATGCTTAATTCACTAACAAGAGTCTCAGGTCTTTCGGTAATTCCAAGTCTGTCCATAATTGCCTTTGCAGCTTTAAACAATTTGCTCCACTGTATTTTCCCTATACTGTTCACAGGCTCTCTGCCCAAAAAAATGTTTTCTCCTATAGAAAGATTTGAAAGCAGGTTTAGCTCCTGGTGAATAATTGCTATTCCCATTTTTTGAGCTTCTCTCGTATTTTTAATTTGCACCTGCTCTCCATTTAGAAATATTTCACCTGATGTCTTCTCATAAACACCCGTTAAAATTTTCATTAATGTAGATTTTCCTGCACCATTTTCTCCCACCAGCGCCATGATTTTGCCTTTGTATATATTAAAACCAACGGATTTTAAAGCCTTTACACCTGGGAATTCCTTTGTAATGCCTCTCATTTGGATTATTAAATCACTCACTTGCATCACTCCTTAAAATACAACACCGGATTTCAAAAGGATATTTGCATATGGTGTACATTCTCCGGTACGAATTATTGCTTTTGAATCCTTATTCAGAATCTTAAACTCTTCATGACTGACCTCTGTTATTTTGACCTTATAGCCTTCATTATTTTCAAGCTCTTTGATTCTGCTGATAATACCTTCATATATGACAGTATTTTTTTCTTTTATTTCCTTTGCCAACACAAGCTCTTCTACTCTTTGTTCTGCCAGAACTGCATCCAGTACATCCAAAAAGCTTGGTATCCCCCTGCTCACTGCTAAGTCAATCCTTTTGCAGTTGTCCGGGACGGGTAACCCGCTATCACCTATAACAATACTGTCCCCATGTCCAAGCCTTGAAATAATGTAGGAAACTTCAGAGTTCAACAAGACTCCCTTTTTCATAGAATAACCTCCACTTTGCTAAAAATATTTTTACTTCTGTCTGGCAGTTCTAATAAAAGCCTCTACCTCTTCTCTTAAGGGCAAAGAGCTTTGTGCACCTTCCTTTGTTACAGTTAGAGCACCTACTGCTGTAGCAAAACTTATTGCTTCCTCTAGGGATTTTCCTTCGCTGATTGCTACTGAAAGTGCCCCAATAAAGCTGTCACCGGCAGCAGTAGTATCTATAGCATTAACCTTATATGCCGGATATGCTTTTGAGCCAGACTTGTTTATATGGATGCAGCCCTTGCTTCCTAATGTTACAATCAGCTCTCGCACACCTTTGTTAATGAGTATCTGTGCTGCACTTTCCAGGTCACCTTCTTTATTGACTTGGATTCCGCTAAGCAGCTCAAGCTCTGTATCATTTGGCACCAAAATATCAACGTTTGAAAGGAATTCATCTTCTAGCTCTATGGCTGGTGCAGGATTCAATATTGTCAGCTTACCCATCTGCTTCGCGGTCTTAATTGCAAACTTTACTGTTTCAATTGGAACTTCTAATTGAGCAACTACTACTTCAGAATTCTGAATAACTTCATAGGAAGCTTGCAGATTCTCAATTGACAGCCTATAATTAGCACCGGGTACGACTATTATGCAGTTATTTCCCTTAGCATCTACGGTTATTGAAGCAATACCTGTAGATATGCCAGCTGCTCTTTTAACCATTGCTACATCAACACCATCATTTTGCAAGGCTTCCAAGAGAGTATTGCCCATATCATCACAGCCTACACAGCCTATCATTTTTACCTCTGCTCCAAGCTTTGCTATAGCATCAGCTTGATTGGCACCCTTGCCTCCCGGTATTTGTCTAAAGCTCTTACCCATTATAGTCTCACCTGTTACAGGCATTCTACCTGTATAAGTTACCAAATCCATATTTAAACTTCCAACTACAGCAATCATGTGATCTCCCCTTTATAATAATCCCGTTTTGCAGTCACTTAAACGTTTAACTAACTAGCAAAAAAATTATGTTGATTTTCTTACAATAAGCTCAGTATCTAATATAATTGTTTTTTGCTCAGCTGCTTCTTCTGGTTTTTCTAAAACTTCTATAAGCATTTCAACTGCTTTATAACCCATTTCATAGTTTGGCTGCTTTATTGTTGTAAGTCCCGGTTCAACAACACTGGCCATATAAATATCATCAAAACCGACTATTCCAACATCATTTGGAATATTGCAGCCTTTGCTTTTTAATAATTTGATTACGCTTATTGCAATTAAATCATTACCACAGAAAACCGCATCAAAATCTAAGCCTTCGTCCAAAAGCTGTTTAGCAGCGGTTAAACCCCACTCACTTTTATACTGCCCTGCTCTTATATAGTTTTTATCATATTCGATTCCACTATCCTCCAGAGCTTTTCTATAGCCTGCAAGTCTGTCTTTAGCTGTAGTGGATGTAAGAGCTCCAGTAATAAATGCAATTTTTTTATAACCTTTATCAATAAGATGCTTAACTGCCTTGTAGGCGCCCTCTAAATTGTCAACCAATACTTTCCCTTTAACATTGCTGCTTTCCAAATCTCTATCTATCAATATTACCGGTATGTTTCCTCTGTCTATTGGCGACAGCCCGCTTGTTCGTTTAGCAGAATGCGTAAATACTATCCCGTCAACCATTTTCTCAGCCAGCATATTTATATATTTTTCTTCCTTTTCCAAATCATCATCCGTATTGCAGTATATTATGCTATACCCTGCCTCACTGGCCTTATCTTCAGCACCTCTTGCCAATTCCGGAAAAAATGGGTTGACTATATCAGGTATTACTAAGCCGATAGTTTTAGTCTTCCGAGTAACGAGACTTCTTGCCATTGTGTTTGGTATATAGTTATTTTCTTTTACTACTCTCAAAACCTTTTCTCGAGTTACTGCACTGATGTTGCCATCCTTGTTGTTAAGTATCATTGAAACAGTTGCCGTAGATACTTCAGCCATTCGAGCAATATCCTTAATAGTCAATTTCATAATATCAATCCTTAAAAATAGTTTTAGTTAAACGTTTTATTTAAACGTTTAACTAAATTTTATCATAATTTACTGGATTGTTCAAGTACTCAAAAAAATTAATATATAAACTATCCCAAGCATGGATCGGATGCCCCACATGTCCATAGTATATGAAGCATTTTGACAAAAAAGACCTTCCCATCATTATGACAGGAAGGTTTTCATGAATTATCTTACTTTGGTGGACGAGAGGGGGATCGAACCCCTGACCTCTGCATTTTTTAGAGAAGCTCTAGACATTGAGGATCCGGGGAATCTACAGGTAGACCTTGATTTATTGCTCTTGCCCGACACCCACCCAGACATTGGCTATAGCTTTCACATTCTTTACATGTATTATCAAGCTTAATATCACGAAGTGTTTTCAAAACAGGACTGTTGCACCAAAGCTCTGCAATATCGTCTGTAATAATATTACCAAAAACCATACTGCTCATATATCTGCATGGAATTAAATCACCATTAGGTAAGATGCTCAACTCCGCCCTACCTGCCTGGCAAGTGGGAAATTGATTTGATCCATAGCTTTCTCCTACATATTTCGAATATAACGGATCATGCAATTGTATTTCCATTTCAGGGTATTCACTCTTACATTTATTCACTATTTCAAAAAATTCCAGAAGCTGTTCTTTAGATAATATTAGATTATTGAGGTTTTTTCCTCTCCCCAGCGCCAGAAGTACAGTCAAACTCCAGCTTTTTATATTTCGTGCCTTTAAAAAATTGCACATTACAGGTATATGTTTATAGTTCAAGGCAGTAACCGTAGTACATACCCCTGTAGTTATATCATATTCTCCCAGCAATTCCAAGGCTCCTAAAGCCGTTTCAAATGAATCTTCTAATGGTCTCAAAACTCTATGTAAATCTTTATTCGAGCCCTCTAGACTTATGGATATCCTTTTTATATGTATTTTACTAAAAAATGTAGCCCATTCTTTTGTTATACCCCAACCACTTGAAGTCATTTCAAACCATACATTTTTCTTACTTAAATGTTCCAGAATCTTGTCAATATCAGGGCGGAGCATTGGCTCACCACCATTTATTGTGAACATCAGAGCACCAAAATCTACAATCCTATCTAACGCGGTTATAGCCTGAGCAGTATCCAACTCCTGAAACTTCTTACTTCCCGAGTCAGGCCAGCAATGTTTACAAAACTGATTACATTCGTTAGTAACTCTATAATTAATTCGAATAGGTGCCCTCAAATATCCATCCTTTACCTCAAAACGCGATAAAGCACTCATATTCTGGCCGCTCTATCCTTCATCCAGCACAATGGATCCGGTACCGAAGGAGTTCCAAATTCACCGTAGGATCTTGCTTTACATCCTCCTGTACACATATACTTCCATTCGCATTGTAAGCATTTTCCGCTTACTAATTTTTTGTAGTCCCTATATATATCAAATACAGGTGAATTTGTCCATATATCTGTCAGTGACTGATTATGTATATTACCGGCTTCTTGGTCTATATATGCACAAGGAGTAACCTTGCCATCCGGCCAGATTGCGCAGCCAGTCTTACCTGCTCCACAGCTTGCAAAATTATCTTCACTGAAATCTTCCGTTCTGGTCTGCAAATCCTTATCAAGCATTAGAAGAAGTGGCTCTACGGAGACAAATTCCATTTTCCCCTGAATTTCTTTTTTCTGCTCTAAAAGAAACTCTAATACTTCTTTCCACTGCTCAGGAGAAAGCTTTAAGTCCGAATAATTTCTTTTTCCCCTGCCACACGGCATACAAGCACGCAGTGAATAGCAGTTTACCTTCATATCCAGTGCCATCTTTAGAATTTCTTTTATTTCTACTGAGTTATTTTTTGTTACTGTAGTTGAAACGTTAACCCTTTTTATCCCTGCATTTTTCAGAGTACGTATAGCTTCTACAGCTGTATTAAAAGCCCCTGGGACACCTCTGAAATCATCATGAGTTTCTGAGGATGCTCCGTCAATACTAATCTGTACGGTACTGACTCCTACATCCTTTAATTTCTGTGCCACCTCTTTAGTTATGAGCAAACCGTTTGTAGGCATATTCACTCTGATTTTTGCATCACTGAGCCTATTGATGATATAAAATACATTATCATTTAAAAGGGGCTCTCCTCCTGATAAGATTAAAGAAAATACTTTTGCCTTAATTATTTCATCGATTAATTCATTGGTTTTTTCCAAAGAAAGTTGAGCACTTTTCTGTCCGGGCTTCCATGTAGAGCAGTGCTTACAGCGCAAATTGCAGGTTGAAGTAATCAACCATTCAATCATTGTAGGACTTTTCAAATGCTGCATTTTATTTCCCTCCCTTATTTAGGCAACAGTTATTAATACTTCATCCAAGAAGTATTGTAGCACTTCTTCTGTTTGGGTCTTTGCTTCTTCAAAGTCCAATTCATATTCGTTACACAAATTATTAATTATTTGTTCCACTGATTTATGTCCATCTATCTCGCACCAAATAAATCCAGAGGATTCATTAAGTACATAAGAATCTGAAGCGCCTATTCTATGAAGATATACATCATCACAATTTTCCTTTGCCCTTATTTTTAAAAGCCCACTTAAAGCCATATCATTTAAAGTTTCTATAATATCTGCTTCTTGTTCATCATCCAATTCATATCTTTCGCGCATTTCCTCCATTACTTCCTGAGTAGAATGGCCTGTCCCACAAATATTCCAGAGCTCCGCAGCAGTTTGATTGAGATGGTATACTGATCGGTCAGAAGGATTAATGAGTAATACATCTTCTCCCTCTTCTCGGAACAGTACGTCAGTATTCTGTATTAACTCCGGATGCTTTTTGGTTTCTATTTCACCACTAATCTGAGGAATATTACCAATATGCATAATTCAACCTCTTTTCAAATATATTTAGTACTTAAATCATATACCCTTTAAGTTAACTAGTTGTGCTAGGTTTTCATAATATATTACCTAACTCAAGAGATTAATTTATATAATAATGAGCCGAGTCTGAAAAACATTATCTAGTTATTCCAGACTCATGCATGGTATGCAAGCTACTTTTCTTACCTTCGGAGATACAAATTTACTCTTCTTTTCCTTTGCCATTATGTTCACCTCCTTTAGGAGAGTATAGAGGACTTTCCTTCTGAAATCTGCGCTCAATACTTGGTTGAGTTTTCAGACTCTAGCTCATTATTTCAATTTTACTGTCCTTATCAGACTTTACTTTAGCTTCTTTTAAGAAAAGTGAAACTATAACTGCATAAAGTATCCCACCGATTGCTGCTAGAATAATTGGTATATCGTATCCTGCACGGTCAATAATAAATCCGCCTATAAGCGGTGCCGGAACTACCGCAAAAGTTGTTAATGCTGTAAATATGCCATATACTTGTCCACATTTGTTTTTAGGTACAGCGTCTCCTACAATGGCTTCAAAAGCTGGTATTCCCAGTCCTAACATTACACCCCACAGTATAAAAGCTACAATAAAATGCCATTGAACAGCTGCTGCAAGTAATACTAAAGATACTAATAAAGATGTAATGCCATTTCCAATTAACATTTTCTTTCTACCAATCTTATCCGTCATGCTTCCTGCAATCCATGAAGTCAGAATAAAACTTACTTGCATTATTGCATAAAAGAATCCTAAGCTAGCCGTGGAATTGAGTTTTGTTTTAACATACACAGATAGAAATGGCGAAAAAATACCATTAAAGAAACTTATCATTACCTCTGCCACGAGAAGTGCCGCTAATGGAGCTAATGTCTTGCGCACATCAGAGTTTTTTGTAAAGCTTTTTGATATGGTATTAAATATAGTTGTGCGGCTAAACTTTACATTTTGTTGTTCTTCCTCAAATATTCTTGTAGTTAGTAGGAGTATTATCACAAGGAGTACGCCACGTATTCCAAATGTCAGCTTTGTAGACAAACCAACTACAATGATTGCAGAAATAAGCGGACCGATTATCTTTCCGATACCCTGAATAGAATTTAAGCTTCCAAAAACTGCTCCTCGGTACTCCTCCTGAGTTTCTGATACTATCAATGCGCTTTGAGGGGTTTTTCGCACTATAGTTGCAAAATTAAGAATTATAAAGCCTGGAATAAGTTGAATCCAATTATTGCTCAGCACGATAATTAATATAGATAAGACTTCCAGTGCAGTACACCAAATTAATACTTTTTTTCTGCCTTTTTTGTCAGAAATTATACCCACTATTAGGGGAAAGATAATAGTAATAGCTGTGCTCAAGCTGTTCATAAACCCAAAAGCAAGCATATTACCCCCAAGCTCAGTTACATATATGGGTAGATAAGGCCTCGTCATCGCCTCACACATAGCCCAGATAAATAAAATAATGGATAATATAAATAGGTTTTTACTTTTAATAAGCTGATGCAACTTGTAGTCCTCCTATCCAAACTAGTTTTTTAACATACGCATCGCATTATTTATTTTTTGAAATCCGAATTTTTCATAAAAAGTATCTTTTTCTTCTGTATATGTAAGATAAATAGTAGTATGTTTAAACTTCTCCATAAGTAATGTAACCAGTTGTTTCCCTATTCCTTTGCCTTGAAGCTCCGGTACTACAATCACATCATATATTCCGGTATAACAATAGTCATCCGAAATAGCTCTAGCAAAGCCTACCAAATCTTCTCCATTATATGCCAATATATAATAGGAACCTTTAAACGCCTTACATATCGTATTTATATCCCTTTTCCATCCTACACTAGAAAATATACTTACAATTTTCTCAGCATCCAATTCTCCATTTTCAATATAATTTATTTTCATATTAGACTATACCCCCTTATGAACATGCCAGCACAATGGGTCTGGCAACTTCATATCCTGATTTAATTTATAAAGTCGTGCTTTACATCCTCCCAAACAGTTTGATATATGCTCACATTTGCTACATGTTTCTCCATTTCTCAGACTTCTTATTTGTTTTAAACCTTCTGAGTCTTTCCAAATATCATGCAGCGCGCGTTCCTTTATATTGCCACATGAAACTTTAAGTCTCGTACAAGGATAAACTGTACCATCTGTCTCAATATGAAGCATCGACCTTCCTGCTGGACAGGAAGGAAAGAAGGTTGGACCATAGTCTTGTCCAGTAATTTTTGATGCCAGAGGGTCCTGAATAATAACAGGCTTTCCCATATTGAATGCATTTATCAAAGTGTATGCATCTAATACCGTCTCGGAGCTTATTCCATCTGTGTTTATTTCAGGAGGAGAAAAAGAGAGCTTCTCTACGTTGATATCTTTCAATATCGCAAGAATAGAATCCAGTTCTGTGAGAACGCCACTGTTTAGAGGTACAACTATACTGGTTTTTATTCCCCCATCCACACATAGTTTTACGCTGTTTTTCAGTTCCTGAAGCTTATTCTGTATATCTTCTAAACTTGTAATTCGTAAAACTAATGCCATAGTATCTAAACCAGACTCTCTTAGTCTATCTAACAAATTCTCTGTAAAATTTGTATTCTGCACTGATAAAATTTTGTGAATTTTACAATCCAGCAATTTTATGAATTCAAATATTAATGGGTAAGCATTGGGATCATATATTTGCATAGTTATTATGTTTACCCTCATAAGCTTCATACTATTGCAAATATCTTGGATATATTGAGATTCTATATTATTTTGGGAATCTGATAATCTAATGGATACTCTTAAGGGACCACTTAAATTTTCAAAAAGCATTTTATGTACCCCACTTTTTAAAAAATAGTTTATTACATTAAGTGATTTCATAGAATTGACACAATATCTTGATTAGGAAACAATCTATCGTAATATTAAAATTTTATTTTGTATACATATTATTACATATGTGGTAATAATATGTATATACATTTCATTTGGCAAATTCCGACATGAAGGTCGGTAAGATTGCCAAGGACTTTCAAGCACACTTAAACCAGATAAATCGGTATCAAATGCGTGGAGTACATTATTTGCACCGGTTGTGTGAGAAACTGGAGTTGGTTAAATAAAAAAACCTTCCCATCATCATGATAGGAAGGTCTTCCTCAATTATCTTACTTTGGTGGACGATAGGGGGATCGAACCCCTGACCTCTGCATTGCGAACGCAGCGCTCTCCCAGCTGAGCTAATCGCCCTTTATATTTATAGTATAAAACTATAACAGTTCAAGTCAACCACTATTTTTGCAGACGTGGATTTGGAGATATGACTGCTAGAATTTCATGATTCCTGTGGAGCTTAAGAATACCAGGATTATTATTATTGGTACTACATATTTTATTAGGAACGCCCAGACATTCTTTAATCTAAAGTCTATCTTTCCATTGTTTGTAGCTTCCTTTATGGCTTCATCTATACCAAACCTTCTTGACACAAATATGCACATCATGAAGGCTCCGAATGGCATCATTATATATGAAGCTAAAAAGTCTGCCGCGCTTAAGAAGTCAAGTCCGCCTATCTTAAACCAGGAGAAAACCCCCTGGCCAAGGGACGATGGGATTCCTACCAGGAATATGATGGCTCCTGCCCAAATTGCTGATTTTAACCTATCCTTTTTAAAGTGATCTACCAGAAAGGATACATTAACCTCTAGCATTGAGATTGATGACGTCAAGGCAGCGAATAACATCAATACAAAGAACAAAAATCCAAACAGTGCCCCTAAAGGCATCTGCGAAAAAACATGGGGCATGGTAATAAACAGCAGCGGAGGTCCTGCAGCAGGATCAAGGCCAAAGGCAAATACTGCCGGAATAACTATCATTCCTGCCAGGAATGCGGCCATAAAGTCCATTGCGGGTACTATTGCAGACATCTTCGGTATATTTTCATCCGAAGATAGATAGCTTGCATAAGTCATGGTGCATCCGGCGCCGATATTCAAGCTAAAGAATATCTGACCCATTGCCATTAGGAAGGTTAAACCTGTGAGCTTTGAAAAATCAGGTGTCAGATAGTATGCAATACCCTTCATGGCTCCCGGCAGTGTAACTGCTCTTGCTACTAAAACCAGGAACAATATAAATAGGGCAGGCATCATAATCTTACTGGCTTTTTCTATACCACCGGATATTCCTTTGACAACTATGAAAATTGTGGCTGCCATGAAAAGGGCGTGCCAGAAGAGAGGTGTAATCGGGTTTGTGATAAACCCCCCAAAATAAGCAGGTATATCTCCCTTTATTCCTCCTGTTATATACTTGAACATGTAATTAGTTATCCAGCCGCCAACTACGCTGTAGTATGAAAGCACTATAAAGTTTACAGATACAGCTACAAACCCTACAAACTTCCACCATTTGCTTCCATTGGAGAGCTTGGCGTAGGTGCCTACAGGGTTAAGCTTTCCCCTTCTCCCCAAGACAATTTCCGTAACGAGAATAGGCAAGCCGAGTACGAGCAGCATTATGATATAAGCGAATAAGAACGTCCCTCCACCGAATTTTGAGGCCAGATATGGGAACTTCCATACATTACCCAAGCCAACGGCTGCACCTGCTGCGGCCATTACAAAGCCTAAAGCTGATGCCCATTGCCCTCGCTGATTTTTGGTTTTTGAATCCTCCATTATAATCCTCCCCTCTTATCTCCCTGCTTTCTCATTACTTATGCAACCACATCACACTTTTTATATAGTATAACTGTGCCAAATTTACTCCGATTAGTCAAGGCTTTCCTTGTCCTTCTTCATATTCGCTGCTTCCCAAATTTTACCTCCACATTCTTGACATGTTATAGAAAAATTACAATGCTGCGAATAATGTCCAAACAATTCTCATAGTATTTATTATCCACTTGACTTGTTCAGAGCGTACAAGCTGATGCTTATTAAACTAAAGGGGGGATCCATCTGAAGTTTCTTAGGGAATTTACATACCAATGTCTTATTCTTGTGACTATATTCGGTCTTGTTTTTGTTGCTTTTGACATGAGCGCGCCCAATACTTCTGCCTTTGACAAGGTCGATGAGCAAACAGCAGTTAAAGTTTTCTCGTCATTTTCTAAAATCATACAAACGGTCGATGACCCGTCTCCGGATATTGCTGAAGCCAATATCAATCACTTCATTAATACAGTGCTTCCTTTTATAATCTATCTGCTGGCCTGCGGCGGGTTTGTATTCCTTATCCTTGAAAACATAAGGCTGTGGAAAACGATGAATCAAATCAAGCCGGTTAACAGGCTTATGTGGACGATTTGGATAGTGATACTGGGCCTTTTAAGTTTGCTGCCGGTGTATCTCGGCACAAGCTTGATTTTTGAAGGGTTGTGGTACATATTCATAGTAGTTGCAATCCTATGCTTATTCTATTGGGCATATTGGGCATCGCGAAATTAATAATTATCTGATAATTCTTGCAAACTAGCAGGATATTCCCAAAACTTGGCGAAATAGTCATCAAATATAGTCCAAAATTGAAGGAGGCTGAAATATGAGTTTTTTAAAGAATCTACAGGAAAAAGCCGCTACTGCAGCCAAGGTCGTTGGCGATAAATCACAGGAAATGATGGAGATTGGCAAGCTGAAGCTGCACATCACCCAGCTTGAAGGCGATATCAAGAAATTAAAGCTTGATATGGGTGAGCTGGTTTATGATGCCTTTTCCAAGGATACTGAGTTTCCTACCGAGCAGGTAACTAAGCTCGGAGGCGAAATTTCATCTAAGTATGCTGAAATCGAAGAAACTAAAGTAAAGATACAGGAAGTTCAAGCCTAAATAAATTTTATAGCATTAAGAATCACCGTTTCCTTATAATGGAACGGTGGTTTTTTTATCTGTATTATATCAATTCTGGTATTCTGTATACAACTATACGCATAAATATCCGCATTTTAGCTATTTAAGCAAGAATAAGATTTTTGTACAGGGACAACATGCGTCCACGCGGGTTTGATTTTTGTTAGGCTTTGATATCTCTTATTGTTTTTTGTTTTTCTATGTGTTAAAATAACAAGTAATTCGAAATTATGATTAGGTACTAAATGTTGGTCACAATGTATATTTATGCTATTGAATATACATATTTTTATAGCTGATTAGTATAGCATATAATGTTTTTATGCAGTAAGATACACGATTATATTTAAATATTATATATAAAGGAGTCGTAACAATGGAAAGTAAGGTCTTTAAAAAAACAAACCTGCCGGTAGAGCTTTCAGCCATACTTGAGCAGAGTCCAAGTATTACAATCCCGGAAAGCAGAGAGCATTTGCTCCAGCTTGCGCTTGGTGACAAGGACAATATGGTATATGAAGTAGCCTATGATATTCCGGGTGATGGAAGGATAGTCGAAGCTTCAGTAGCAAGATGCAAAAATGGTGCAGTAATAAATTATACAGACATGTATATGAGGCGAAGAGATCCTGAATGCATGGTAATTGCAGATGATGAGGACACCGATAAGCCGAGATATAAAGACCTCTACGGAGAGGATTTTGAACCATTGAGAAAAACCTCTCTAGATTGGCTTAAAGAACAAGAACTTATTATAATGCCTTTTATGTCCGGAGGAAAAGAGCTAGGATATCCTAGCATCCTTGTAGCTCCTGCCAATGCAGGCTTCTTTGCGGCTGCCCTTGCTGACATACAGGGCTTTATCCCAAAGAATGAGATACCCAAGGACTTCACACCAAAGGCAGTCATATACCTGGCGCCGCCCTTCCGGCACACTCATTTTGAAGGAAAGCAGATAGTAGTGCACAACAGACTAAAAGACATGCATGAGCTGTTTTCATACAATCTTTATCCAGGTCCAAGTGCAAAGAAAGGTATTTACAGTATATTGCTGAACTTCGGTGAGTACGAAGGTTGGCTGACAGCCCACGCATCCACAGTGAGGGTCATTACTCCGTATGATAATATTATCACAATAATGCACGAAGGTGCCAGTGGCGGCGGAAAGAGTGAAATGCTCGAAGAAATCCACCGTGAGCCGGATGGACGAATCCTACTGGCTCAGGATACTGTAAATGCAGAGAAATTTTTCATAGAAATAAGCGATACCTGCGAGCTGCAGCCGGTTACCGACGACATGGCTTTATGCCATCCCTCCCTTCAGAACGACAGCAAGAGGCTTGTGGTAAAGGATGCTGAACAGGGTTGGTTCTTGAGAATCAACCATATAAACAAATATGGCGTGGATCCACACTACGAGAGACTATGCATACATCCGAAGGAACCACTGATATTTCTTAATATTGATGCTGCACCAGGTTCGACCTGCCTTATATGGGAGCATACAATGGATGAGCCCGGCAAACCGTGTCCCAACCCAAGGGTAATCATGCCCAGAAGGTTTGTTCCGGATGTGGTGGACGAGCCTGTAGAAATAGATGTCAGAAGTTTCGGGGTGAGGACGCCCCCCTGTACAAGGGAAAACCCCACCTATGGCATTATCGGCCTGATGCACATACTTCCCCCTGGACTAGCATGGTTGTGGAGACTTGTAGCTCCGAGAGGCCACAATAACCCAAGCATAACTGATACCAAAGGAATGAGCAGTGAAGGTGTTGGCTCCTACTGGCCTTTTGCTACAGGCAAGCGTGTAGACCAGGCAAACCTCTTGCTAGAGCAGATATTGGATACACTAAATACACGATATGTACTGATACCTAACCAGCATATAGGCTCTTACAAGGTTGGCTTTATGCCTCAGTGGATTGCAAGGGAATACCTGGCAAGACGCGGCAGTGCCAAGTTCAGACCGGAGCACTTGGTTGAATCCCGATGTCCGCTTCTGGGCTACTCACTGGAAACCTTGAAGCTTGACGGAAAGTACCTGCGTAAGAGCTACCTGCAGCCCAACCATCAGTCTGATATAGGCAATGATGGCTATGATGCCGGTGCAAAAATATTGAACAACTTCTTCAAGTCAGAGCTTGATCAGTATCTGACACGCCGACTGAATCCAATAGGCAGAAAGCTTATTGAGTGCTGCATGAATGATGGGAAAATAGAAGACTATTTAGATATCATACAAATAAGACTATGAAGACCAAAATGCCTGCGCTATATAGCGTAGGCATTTTTTCTATTTAGCATCTTATCCATCTTGTCTGGTACGGCTTCATGTGAATGCCGCCGTGGCTTATTTCCTCTCTCGATACTATGTCAATCCCGCAGCAGTCATGTTTTATATCATATTCATGGTCTGAAACATTTATTATGACCAGTATTTTCTCATCAGTGCTATTATTGTGCCTTATAAAGGAAAAGGCTCTTTCATCCAGGAACAACACCTTCTGCGATGCATCTGGCGAAAATGCTGACTGCTGCCTTCTCAGCCTGATGAGCTTTGAAAATCCCGTAAAGACAATGCTCCTTATATCTCCACTGTCTTCAAGCTCCTTGCAAAGCCTCCCATAGTTCAGCTTTTCCCTATTGATCCTCCTGTTGATATCTGATTTCTCTACGCCCTCATACCAGTTCTGTGAGCCCAGCAGGCTGTGTACATAGATGCCTGGTACTCCTGCTACCGACAATAGTATGGATTGGGCCGCCAGGAATTTGTCCGCTCTCTTTTTATTATCCACAGTATTCGGATCAGTCAGTGCATCCATATAGTTGATGTTCAGTTCATATGGGGATTTCGAGCCATCGCTGTTGGACTTGAAGCTGACTCTCCCGCCATGCTTTACCACTGTTTTAAGCATTAAATCTCTTTCATCGGCAGTCAATATTCCTTCTATAGGCCTTATCCCGATGCCATCATGGGAAGCTAAGAAATTGAAATATGCAGTGCCCACGGATAAAGGCGTTTCTTCCAATGACTTAGCCCACATGCTCAGCTTAAATGCGTTTTCCGTAATAAACGAAAAGAACACTAGCGGCGGGAGTGGGAACTGGTATACCATTTGTGCCTCATCAGATCCATTCCCAAAGTAGCTTATATTATCAACCTGCGGCACGTTGGTTTCTGTAATAATTATAGTCCCTGGAAAAACCTCATCAAGCACGGCACGCATCAATTTAACAACAGCATGGGTTTGCATAAGATGCATGCAGGAGGTGCCTTTTTCCTTCCAGGCAAAGCCTATAGCATCCAGCCTGATGAAACGTGAACCATTATAGGCATAGTGCAGCAGCACATCCAATACTTCCAGCAATAGCTCAGGACTTTTGAAGTTCAGGTCTATCTGATCATCACTGAAGGTAGTCCAGACATGCTTTTTCCCATCCTTGGTATCAAAGCAGGTAAGAAGAGGAAGAGTTCTTGGCCTTATAACCTTTGAGTAATCATCATCAGGATCAGCCTCTATGAAATAATCCTTATACTTCCCCTCCCCGCTCAGAAAGCCTTGGAACCAGTCACTGGACTTGGATGTATGGTTCACAACCGCGTCATACATCATGTCGTAATCCTCTGCTAGGTTCTTCACATCCTCCCAAGTCCCCAGCTCATCGTTGATGCGATAGTAGTCAACAACCGAAAAGCCATCATCTGAGGTGTACGGATACATCGGCAGTATGTGTACTGCAGTTATTGTATCCTTGAGGTACCTGTCTGCGAACCTTTTCAGAGTAACCAATGGCGCCTCACTGTTTCCACAGATGGAGTCCCCATAAGTAATCATCATGACGTCATTCTCTCTTACCCAGCCCTTCTTGGCAGTATGTGCGGCTTTTGACTTCCAACTCCCAATAAGCTTTATTAAATCCTTATATATTTCCTGACTCTTGTCTCCATACAGCGTTGTAAGAAGCCCAAGAATCTTATTCGCCTTTACTATATCAGCTACCATAGAGCACCTCTTCCTTATCAATCACAAGTCTTTCCCTAAGCAGATACTCCCGACCATGTACCTTGAGGAGGGTTTCACCCTGACTTGGTGAAGTAATCGTGACATTCCCCGTTGTGACTTCTATCCGTATTTTTCTGCCCCGCCAGTAGATACCATAGTTGAGCCGTGTCCACTCCTCCGGCAGCATAGGGTCTATCTTCAGCTGTCCTTCATTGTTGAAAAGGCCTCCGAAGCCCATAACCACTGCCAACCATATCCCGCCCATGGCTGCTGTATGTATGCCTGTATTTGAGGAGACCGGGCTCTGCCCCATATCAATCCTGCAGGCATCCTTGAAGAAACTGTAAGCACCGCTGATATTGCGGAAATGGCATGCTACTATACTGTGAATCGCACTGCTCAAGGAAGAATCATGGATAGTCCGCTTCTCATAATATTCCCATGAAGCTTCGATTGTCTTGCTATCAAAGAGCTTCCTCAAGGTGTAGAGCAGCATAACCACATCAGCCTGCTTCAGCACCTGCATATCGATAATCTGACTTCTGGAATAGTGCAGCAGTATGCTCTGCTTTATATCGTCATCCCTGTATTTTTCTATATCAATTTCCTTCTTGTTTAAGAAAGTGTCATCCTGAGGTATAACCCCGTTTTTGCCCTCTTTAGGCAAATACAGCTTCTCCACCGCTGACTGGTATGTGTCATACCTCTTGCTCAGGCTGAGCTTCTCATCCAACAGTGTGAACAGTGGAAGCCGTTCCTTGCGCATAGTGTCATAAAGCTTCAGAGCTATGGATATGACATAATGAGCCATGTAATTTGTATATGCATTATTATCGATGTGCTCTGTATATTCGTCGGGACCTATGACATCCCTTAACTCATACCTTCCTTGCCCGTCGTTCCAATATAATCGGCTGCACCAGAACCATGCACACTCGAAAATCATCTCATAGCCGTATTTCTCCATGAAATCGGTATCTCCTGTGGAGAGGTAATACTGCCAAACCATATAAGCTATATCAGCAGTTATATGGTGCTCCTTTACCCCTGCCCATACCTTGGTCGGCTTACCTGTATGAATATTCAATGCGGCCCATTCAGGTGTTTCTTCATCTCCGGTAAATGCTGTCTCCCATGGGTACATTGCTCCCTCATAACCATAATCCTTTGCTTTCTTTCGTGCCCCCTCCAGGTTGTTATATCTGTAAGTGAGCAGCTGCCTGGTTATTTGGGGTGAGTTGTACTGGAAATATGGGAGCATGAACATCTCAGTATCCCAGAATACATGTGCCTTATAGCCTTCTCCTGTCAGCCCCTTTGCCCCGATGCTGAATCTCTCGTCGTGAACCGGAGCAGCAATAAGCAAGTGGTACTGTGCGAACCTCAAGGCAAGTAAATCCTCATTGCTGCTGCTTTCGATGTCTATTCTTACCTCATCCCAATAAGCAGCCCACTTATCCCTACTTTTTGCAAAGAGGGTATCATAACCCAATGCAAGGATGCTTTTCAGGTGCTCCAGGGAATGCTTTTTCAATTCCTCAAGCTTGCAGTCTTTTATATATTCCTTATCCCTTGATGTAAATACATTTGCAAGCTTTTCAAAGGTTATAACCATGTCCTTTTTTGCTTCAAATTCATACATCCCATATATTTTCCTGCGTTCAACCCCGTATTCCACTGCCTCTGAAACCGCCATGCGGTCGTTATCCCCCGGATAGCCCTTGCAGCTGCAATTTATAACAAAATCTATGTGTGATTCGGTGGTTGTCTGCACCAGCTGCATGAGTTTCCTGTTGTAGACCCGCTTCTCACCTTCACTGAAGTGCTGGCTTCCTGAGTTAGTCATCCTGCCGTCTATGCCCGTCTTTATCCTGATCTTGGCATCCCCGCTCATTGGAGTGACAGTCAGCTTAAAAGCAATTACGTGCAAATCTTCAAGGGATACAAAGCGTTTGAACACAAGCTTATATACTTCCTTGGCCGGGCTTTCCCAAAGGACCTCCCTGGTTAGCTCCGCTTCCTTCAAATTAAGATACCTTGCGTACTCCGCTACTTTGCCTGTATCCATTGTAAACAGCTCAGAATTCAGGTATATCTGTATTTCAGTAAAATCAGCGGCATTTGGCAGCTCTGTGACCTCGCCCGGATGAAAACGATTATAAGTACCCGCAACAAAAAAGTTCCTTGTCTGTCCTACATAGGTTTCCTCCAAGGCAGAACGCACGCCAAGGTAGCCATTTCCCAGGGCCATTGTGCTTTCGCACTTGCCCTGGTATCTGGAGTCATATTTATCCTCACACAAAACCCAGTTTTGATATTCCCCTATACCTTTGTCATATCTCAGCATAATGACCTCCTACGCTACCATTTCACCGGCTGTCCAGTCTCGGACGATTTGTATAATGCGTCAATCAGCCTTTGAATGACAAGGCTTTCCTCGCCCTTATACAATGGCTGCCTATTATAAACACAACTATTTATAAAATCCGCAATGCTTTCATATCTTTTATCTATTTCCTGCAGATAAGGGAATTCAAGGTCTGTCAGTGCAGTGTCCGATTCAGAAAACACCTGGAGCGGGAATAAGGTCGCCCCTGCTTTTTCTCCGAACAGATGCACATTCATAATTGATTCTTCCTTGATATTCAGGGCAAAGGACGTCTCAAGGTTCAAGGTCGCACCATTCTTGAAACGGATGAATCCGAACAAAGAATCCTCTACAGTAAACTTAGTATGGTCCCAAGCACCCATAAGTCCTATTCCAGGCCTATTTCCAATCCTTTGATGAGCTCCTGCAACAACATAATCCGGCTCCGGAAAGCCCATAAGGTATAAGGCTGTGTCCAGCATATGAATGCCTATATCAATAAGCGGTCCTCCGCCTTGGATTTCCTTGTTGATAAAGCTGCCCCAGCCGGGTATGCCCCTTCTCCGTAAAGCCTGGACTCTTACAGCATAAATATCCCCGAAGGTACCGTTATCTATAAGCTCTCTAATTGCCTTTACCTCCTGCGAGTGCCTGAAATGAAAGTTGAAGGACAATATCCTATTGTTCCTTTTTGAGGCTTCATACATTGCCAATGCTTCCTCATAGCTCATGGCAGGCGGCTTTTCGCAAAGCACATGACAGCCTGCATTTAGAGCATCTATCGTTGCAGCTGCGTGGAATCTGTTTGTCACGCATACACTCACTGCATCAAGCTTGCACTCCCGAAGCATCTCTGTATGGCTTCCATACACTTTTGGGATTTCGTATTTATCAGCCATCTGCTTTGCTTTATCTATATGGATATCGCATATTGCCGCTATTTCTATTTCATCCTTGTGCTTCATGTAAGCCGGAAGATGTGCTGTTTCAACTATCTGCCCCGCCCCAATCAGCCCTACTCTGATTTTTCCCATACTCTTCACCTTGCCTTGACAATGCATTCTTTTATGTAGTTAACGGACTTCCTGTATTCCTCGGCGGGGTTTTCACCCAAAACCCTGCACTCAAAAGCCATATATCCTTCATAACATATCTCTGTAAGAGCCTTAAACCCGCTTATGAAATCCATATGTCCGGCTCCAGGCTGATACCTTTGGCTGTCTGCAAGATGTATGTGCCCGATAATCTCTTTATTGTCAAGAATGCTCTGTGCAATACTTTTCTCTTCTATATTCATATGGAAAAAGTCTGCAGTTATCTTTACATTCTTGAAACCACCCTCATTGATAATATCCCTAGCCACATCCAGGGTATTTATCATATGGTCCTCATATCTATTAAGCGGCTCCAGGTAAACCAAAGTACCTGTAGTCTCCGCTATACTCTCCAACCTTCCAAGGGAATCAAGCAGTGCCCGTCTGTCCTCTTCAGCGCTCCTTGGCGGAACCATGGGAGGCAGTCTAAGTGAAAACATCCCCCATGCAGCAGGTACCACGATGCCTTTTGCTCCAACTTCTGCCGCACATTCCAATATCCTGCTGATATCTGAAACACACTGCATGCGCTTGCTTTCATCAAAATCCCCTATCCAGCCCTTATACCCTCCGCATACGCCGGATACAGCGACTCCAGTGCTCCTGACTGCTGCTTTTACTTCATCAAATCTGTCCACCAGAAGTGCTCCGTCTATCTCAAAAGCATCAAAACCCAATTCTTTTATATATAGCAGTTTTTCTTCTATATTCTCGGGAAAAAACGGTTTGTCCTGAGTTGCCAGCTTCATGTTAAAACTCCACCCCCATTTTAATGCTCAAGTGAGGTTCTCTATCTACATATTTCATAAATCCTTCTGCTGAGTCATCAAAGGCTACAACAGGGTTTATAATATCATCACAGTTTAAATAACCATTGGTCAGCATCTCCCAGCAGACATCCTCTATTCTCTTTCTGTTCCAGCGAGGATAGTCAGGATTTGGCTCACTGCCTGCACGTGAAAATACTATTCTGGCGTTGTTGAAGTGTGCTTCCCTGCCAAAGTTCAGGCAGGAGGTAATCTCCTTGCCGAAGGCTACATAAGCAATAGTTCCTCCATAAGCCAAGCCTCTTAATGCACTTTGAAGAGCAGTAGGATGACCGCTTGTCTCAATTACTGCATCCACTCCCAGCTTATCTGTCAGCTTCTTCAGCTCCATACCTACATCTAAGCCGGTCGTATCCAAAGCAATATCTGCTCCATTTTCTGTCGCTATCTGCCTTCTCCTTTCTATTGGATCTATGACAACTACGAGGCTCGCCCCCATCTTCTTGCATATCTGCGCGGCAATCTGCCCTATTGCTCCAAGACCGAATATTGCGACCCGGTCTCCTGCCCTTACGCCTGCATCCCGCACTCCGCCCAATGCAAACTGTGCCGGATCATAACATACTGCGTTTTTCCAGGATACATTTGAAGGCAGCTTTCTCAGCCTATAGTTATTCACGGCGTTCACTATATGGGTTTCTCTAATGCCTCCATAGGAGCATACCACTTCACCTACTTCATAATCCTTGACCTGGCTGCCTTTTTCTACGATTTTTCCAACCCACTGATTTCCAAGGTTCCATTCACCAAACTTTACGCCGCATTCTTCATTCTCTTCCCTGGGGAGAAACAGCTGCAAATCGCTGTCGTATTTTTCTTTCATAAAGGGACTGCATCCCTTGAAGTCTGTCAGTTCAGTCCCATGCTTCGGAGCAGCGAATTGAACTTTCACCTTTACCTCATTGGGTAAAATACCTCTATCTTTATACTCCTGTATTTCTGCGGCGCATGGCGCAGCAGCAATTAATTGCCTTGGCATAATATACCACCTTTCTAATAAATTGAATTAGCCCACTAATTCCGACAGGTTAAAATAACGCACAGCATTGTTGTAGCATATGTTTTGAATAATTTGGCCAAGCCGGTCAATGTCTGCAGGGTATTCCCCATTCTCAACAAGTGTACCGATCTTATTGCATAAAATACGTCTGAAATATTCATGTCTCGTATAAGAAGCGAAGCTTCTTGAATCCGTTACCATACCGACAAAGCGGCTTAATAGTCCCATTTGGCTTAACGCTTCCATTTGTCCTTCCATACCATCCTTTTGATCATTAAACCACCAACCCGATCCGAATTGAATTTTGCCAGCAACACTGCCGTCTTGAAAATTGCCTGTCATGGCAGCTATCACCTCATTGTCCCGAGGGTTTAAGCAATATAAGATTGTTTTAGGCAATTCATTCGTACTGTCCATCATATCTAATAATTTAGAAAGCTCTGGTGCCATATTTCTGTCATGAATGGAATCAAATCCAGTATCCGGTCCCAAACTCTTAAGCATGCGTGCAGAATTATTTCGTAAGGCACCGATATGGTATTGCATGGTCCAACCTAACCGTGCATATTCACGTCCTAAAAATAACAGCATGAAACTCTTGTATTTTCTCACTTCCTGCTGAGACAGCGGCTCTTTCTTAAGAGCTTTTCTAAAAATGGTATCTGCCTCTTCATAGGTTCCCTCTTCATACTGCACCGTATCTAGGGCATGATCAGATATAAAGCAGCCATGTTTCTCAAACCACACCAGGCGTTCCTTTAAGCCATTCAGCAGCTTTTCCAGTGTATCCACAGGCCTCCCGATGACAGCCTCTAACTCTTGAATCCATGGTCCAAACCAATCCAGCTCAATATTTATGGCTTTATCCGGTCTGAAGGTTGGTAACACTTTCACGTCAAAGGATGTGTCTTCTGCTATTGCTCTATGGTATTCCAACGAATCAATCGGGTCGTCCGTGGTACAGATGACCTTAACTTTAGATTTTATTATGAAAGACCTTGCGGTCAGTTCACCACTTTGCAGCTTTTCATTGCATAACTGCCAAATCTCTTCCGCCGTGTCTGGGGAGAGTAATTTGTCTATACCGAAAAACCTCTTAAGTTCTAAATGTGTCCAATGATAAACCGGATTACCGATAGTATCAGGAACAGCTTCTGCCCATTTCAAGAATTTTTCTTTATCGGGTTTATTCCCCGTAATAAAGGATTCATCGACACCATTAGAACGCAGAACCCGCCATTTGTAATGGTCGCCTCCAAGCCATAACTCTGTTATGTTCTTATATCTTTTGTCCTCTGCTATTTCTTTTGGACTTAAATGACAATGAAAGTCACAGATAGGCATCTTTTCTGCATAATTGTTATATAGGATTTTCGCTGTATCATTGAATAAAAGAAAGTCTTGATCCATGAATTTTCTCATACTATACTTCCTCGATTTATAGGGTCACCCCTGATTTAAACAGAGCGATTTCTCTTGCTCCATTTTTTTCGTTGCTGGTTTTTTCACCGTTCACGACTTGAATAATATATTGGATGAATTGTTCTAACAATGTGCTCATCGTACTATCTCCGAAGAGTTTGCCTGCATCAAAATCAATCCAGTGCTTCTTTTTTTCTGCTAATTCTGAGTTAGTGGAAATCTTAACAGTTGGGATAAAACCACCAAAAGGTGTCCCTCTGCCTGTTGTGAACAAAACCATATGACAACCGACAATTCCTAAAGAGGTCGTTGCGACCAAGTCATTGCCCGGTGCACTCAATAGGTTAAGCCCTTTAACTTTTAGTGTATCTCCTACCCTTACAACATCCATGACCTTTGAGTGGCCTGCTTTTTGCGTACAGCCTAAAGATTTATCCTCCAGGGTTGTAATTCCGCCTTTTTTATTACCAGGCGAAGGGTTTTCATAAATGACCTGACCATGATTTTTGTAATAGGTTTTGAAATCGTTGATCATCTTGACAATGTTATTGTAAACAACTTCATTCTGGGCACGGCTCATCAAAATTGTTTCTGCGCCGAACATTTCAGGCACCTCTGTTAAAACAGTAGTCCCTCCACAGCTATTTATATAATCCGAAAACTCTCCAAGCAAAGGATTAGCAGTAATCCCACTGAAGCCATCTGAACCACCGCATTTTAGTCCTATTTTCAGCTGGGAGAGCTTGCCTCTTTTCCTTTTATCATTTTTCATTAAGTCATATAGCTGCTTTAAAATTAGGACTCCTTCTTGTATTTCGTCTTCAACTTCTTGGCTTTCCAAGAACTTGATGCGTTCTGAGTCATAATCTCCCAAGGTATGTATAAAGGTGCTAAGTTGATTGTTTTCACAGCCAAGTCCCAGAACAAGGACCCCCCCTGCATTTGGGTGCTTCGCTATACCCTGTAAAGAAATTTTTGTATTCTCAAGATCGTCTCCCATTTGAGAGCAGCCATAGGTGTGTCCAAAAACAAAAACACCGTCAATCGCATCCGTAGGCTGAGAATTTTTAAAAGTCTCCGCTATCTTATAGGCTGTACTGTTCACACATCCAACAGTTGGCACAATCCAGAGCTCATTCCGGATTCCAATATCACCGTTTTTGCGGTAATAAATTTGGATTTCCTGCTCCTCCATTGCCCTTTTCTTCTGTTCAAATTTTGGTTGATAAGTATATTCATTTGAAGCATCTAACTTTGTCTTTACATTATGTGTATGTACCAGGTTCCCCTTTTGGATCGCACAGAGTGCTTCACCGATTGGTGCCCCATACTTAATAACATCTTCTCCCTCAGCAATGTCCTTACAAGCAATTTTATGACCACGACCTATTTCTTCCAACAAAAGGATGCCATCTGATGTTTCACCTTCATGAAGGTCTACCAGAGCAACAACAACATTGTCTTTTTCATTGATTTTCAGGAAGTTGTTCATGAAATCACCCTCTTTAAAGACGTTTCCATTCCTTCACTTAGAATTGCGTATACATTTTCTGATACAGCTCCTTTAAAGCCTTCAATAGTATTTAAATCCACTCCCCAATGACTTTTTAACCCGAGGAACTCTTCGACAAGCTTTTTCACGCTTGTATAAGAACCATCGTACTTAGCCCATAGCTTTTTATACAACTCTAAAAATTCAGGGTTATCCTGCAACAAGATATCCTGTTCACCTCTTTTACCTTTAAAAAACACCAACAAGGCAGCAAGTGAGAATATAAGTCCCTTTGGCAAGCTTCCTTTTTTCTCAATATACTGAAGGACTGAAGGTAAATTTCTTGTTTTGTATTTTGTTGTTGCATTTAAGGCTATGGACAGCAGCTCATGTCTGATAAAAGGGTTCTTAAAGCGTTCCAGAACATCTTTTGCAAATTGGTCTAACTCATTCTGAGGCAAATTCAAAGTTGGAATAATTTCCTGAAATATAATATGCTGTAAAAAGGTCCCCACAATCGGATCTTCCACAGCTTCTTTAACTGTATCAATTCCATATAAATACGCCACAGGTACTAAAGCCGTATGTGCGCCGTTAAGTATTCTTACTTTTCTTTCTTTATAGGGCGCAAGATCTTCAACAAACAGGATATTTAGATTTGCCCGGTTAACGGGAAATTCTTTGGCTACCTCGTCTCCCGCCTGAATCACCCATAAATGAAAAACCTCTCCTTTTACAACGAAATAATCGATATAGCCCAGTTCTTTTGTCCTTTGCTCTATTTCATCTTTGGGATACCCTGGAACAATCCTATCAACCAAGGTATCACAAAAGGTATTAGCTTCATTTAACCAATTCAGAAATTCTGAATCCAAATGGTTTATTGCAGCTAGTTCATTGAGTACTTTCTTCAGTTCAGCTCCGTTATGATCAATCAACTCGCAGGGCAGTAGGATTAAACCCTTGCTGTAATCACCCCTGAAATGCTTATATCTCCTGAAGAGCAGCGCCAATAATTTACCCGGGAACGAGTTCGGACATTGATCCAGAACGGTATCCTTTGAATCTAATACGATACCTGCTTCTGTTGTATTGGATATAATGAAACGAAGCTCTTCACTCTCTGCGTATTTCAGATATCCTTCATATTCTGTATAGGGGTTGATAAAATCCCCCAGCACATCAATGACTGATTTTTGACTGATCATTTCGCCTTGCTGCATCCCCTGCAGGTATAAGGTATATAAGCCATCTTGCTGTTTAAGGTCGCTTACTTTTACTTTCCCTCTTTCCAGCGGCCGCACTACCGCAACATTGGTATTTATAAATCCTTGATCATTGGCACATTGTAAAACCCATTCTACAAAAGCTCTTAAGAAATTGCCATCACCAAATTGCAGTATCTTTATAGGACGTTTCTTTTTTTCTACGATGAATTGATTCAGATTTTCCATTTTTCAAACACTCCTCTATCTCTGTACACGACCGGAAGCATCCCCCTTAACACCCTTAATGTTCCTGATATCTATCTAATCGGAGCAGGGTCATACTCAGCCAAATATTCGCGAGTATTTGAAAACATCTCATTAAATAACGCTTTTGCCTGGTCAACACTAATGTTCTTAACTAATGGATCGTTTAAAAATGCAGCAAAAGCCAGCTTTTTGTCTCTTTCAAGCCCCGCCTTAAGTATCATTTTCTGGTTATTCATATGAACGTTCATCATCAAACTGATTTCATCCGGCAGTTTCCCTGCCAGCAATGGGCGAACCTTATTTCTTGTAAACAGCGCATTAGTCTCAACAACTACTCCTTTGTCACAAACCAGCTGATTATCGTTAGGCAGGTTTACATTTGTTATTAAATCCTCCAAGCCGAGCAGTGCTTTTATTTGTCGCACGCCCTCTTCGCCGGACTCTTCAATAGGTATTATTTTCTCTTTACTTACATATTCTTTGCTCAGCTTCATAAGCATTGCTTTATTTTCTATGCGCCAATCAACCGGAGTAAGGCTGAAACCCCACTCTCGCACTGTTTCTTCATTTCTTATATAATCAGGCACAAACTCCGCAAGGTGTCTATCCCCAGCCGCAGCAATAATGCCATATTTCCTATATAAATCAAACTTAACTCGATTTTTGGACATAAAGTGAATATCCGTAACCTTATCACAAATACCCTCATTATAATGTCTTTGTACGAATTTATCGTAAATAGGCATTAAATCATAGGTTTTGTAGCTGGCCTCATCAATCCATGTGAAATGATTGATTCCTAAGACATTAGTCCTTATATTGTGTCTATCTGTTTCCTCTATGCCCTCAAATTCCTTTAAAGCCATCAGCAGCAGCCTTTGTGCGCCAAAAACCTCGTGACAGCAGCCAAAAGCCTTTATCTCCGGAAAAACAGCATACAACGCACCAACACAAATAGACATAGGGTTGGTATAATTTATAACCCATGCATCCTTGGCATATTTCTTAATGGAGTTTGCAATTTCCTCATACATCGGAATTGTTCTCAAAGCTCTGAATAAGCCGCCAGGTCCTGTTGTGTCGCCTACAGACTGAAATATATTATATTTCTCAGGGGTGTGAACGTCCGAGTACATTTCCTTAAACGTTCCAGGCAAAATGGAGATAATGACAAAATCGGCCCCTGACAAGCCTTCCTGCAGCGTAGGGACACTTTTGTAAACCCAGTGACCCTTTGCCCCCTCATACCCCGAAATAGTATTCCCGATAATGGCATTTGTTTTAGCAGATTCTTGATCAATATCGTAAAGTCTAACCGTACCAGACAGGCTTTCCTCCAAGTATAAATCACTCATCAATTTCCATGCCCAGCCTTGTGAACCACCGCCAATGTAACAAATGTTAATATCGGAGCAGCTGTTTCCCAAATATTTCATACAGCACCTCTTATTAAATATTGTAATCAATCTTTGCAGGTTTGCCTGTCAAACTTGATTGATATATTGCATCAACTAATATTAATGATTTCAACGCTTCCTCACCGTTTACCAATGGTTCTCTGTTTTCCTTAATTGCATGAACAATTTCCTCAAGTTGAATTTTGTGGGGAAGTTCAGTTTTTGAGCCTACATATTCCTCACCATTTTTCAGCTTCCATTGCTGAACGGTGTTGTTTTCCAAAATAACAGTACCGTCGCTGCCGCATACATCTATCCTGGTGTAAAATCCGGGATACGCGCAAACATTAGCCTCCAGAACTCCTATTGCACCATTTTTGAATTTCAATACAGCCATTGCAACGTCCTCCACGTCAATTCTAACGTGTGCACGAGTTTCTGCGTAGCCGAAAACCTCTTCTACATCACCCATCAAATATTGAAATAAATCCAGCTGATGTATGCTCTGATTAATAAGTGCACCACCGCCGTCCAGCTTCTTTGTTCCTCTCCAGGCAACCTCGTCGTAATACTCCTGAGAGCGAAACCATTTTGTATGACAACAACCTGAATTTAGCTGCCCCAGCTTGTTTTCTTCTATAGCTTTTTTCAGGGCTATAGTATCAGCGTCAAAGCGATGTTGGAAGATACAGCTTAGCTTAACGTTGTTCTTCTTGCATTCATCTACTAAGAGTCTTGCTTTATTGACATTAATATCAATGGGCTTTTCCACTATAACGTGCTTTTTTGCCTTAGCTGCTTTTATTCCCATATCTGCGTGCATTCCGCTGGCTGTTAAAATGATTACTGCATCAACATCCTTGTCTGCCAGCAATAAGTCAAAATCGCTATAAGCCTTTGCATTCTCGTAAGCCCCTACAGCCTCTGCTTTTTCTATGGTCCTATCAAATACGGCGACTAATTTCGCTTCGCCTATTTCCTTCAATGCCGCAATATGTGTCTTAGATATTGAGCCACAGCCAATAATGGCAAAATTTACAGTTTCCTTCATATTCATTTTCTCCTATCTCCAAGTAATAACGGAGGTAATATAATCATCATTTTTTCCTAATACATTTTTATAAATATCGTTAAATTTCTCATAGCTTTCCTTTTGTGATATCAAAGAGGTAACATTTATTCTTTTTTCTTTTAGAAGGTTTAAAAAGCAAGTAGCATTATCCCTGAAGGACCAATGTGCCGGATACGATTGCACCATTGGATTGGTGGAAATGTGTGCTCCGATAATTACAAGCCCCTTTTTATGCACATCTCTGTAAAAGTTGATTTCCGAGTTGCCGCGAGTACTACCCAAAATTATAACCCTGCCAAAATTCTGTGCATACTGCAGCGATAGCTCTATAGGTTTAGGAAACCCTGTTGACTCAATTACTACCTGGGGCAAATTGCCATTGTTTGTTTTCTTGAATTCCTGCTCCAGGTTTTCCATATTTGCATTAAATACATATGTACAGCCATTGCTTTTAGCCAATTCAAGCTTGCTCTTTACTACATCTATCCCTATTATCGGCACAGCGCCGTTAGCCTTTGCAAGCTGCATGGCAACTTGTCCTATCAGTCCCAGACCAAAAACCAAAACTCCTTCGCCCAGCTCTATTCTCGCTTTTCTGATAGCCTGCATGGAAATAACGCCTATTCTTACAAAAGCAGCTTCTTCAAAGGTTACTTCATCAGGTATATGCACTAAATTGTGCTGCTCTATATTGCCTATAGTCCTATGGGCTAGTATTCCTGCAACTCTATCCCCTGCTTTAAACCCTGCAACGTCACTGCCTACTTTCGTGACTATGCCTGCAACGCTGTAGCCAAGTGTTCTTGGATAGTTTCTATCGGTGTTTTCCATACTCAATATAAAAGCTCTTTCGGTACCGGGACTTACTACAGATGCTGTTACTTCCACTTGAACCTGTGTATTGGTTGGCTCCCCTACCTCTTCTTCCAATAAATACAGCTTAGCATCCTCATTTGATGTTAGTCTTAAGCTCTTCATAAAAAATCCTCCATATATGTACTTAGCTTTAAAATTTCTGCTTTTTAACCCTTTACTCCGCCCTCTGTTGCGCCCTTTCGCATAAGCAGCTCACTAGCCGCATACATCAGGACAACTGGTATTGAAGTCACTATAGAAGACGCCATCATTCTGCCCCAGATGTAATCAGCCCGGTTAAACAACGAATTTAAGCCTATAGACAATGTAAACAGATCTGACGAGCTTAGGAAAATGGATGCAAACAAATAGTCATTCCATGAAACCATAAAGGCGTACACGAAAACTGAAACGATACCGGATAATGAGAGCGGAATAATTATATGAGTAATAAGCTGCATCCTATTAAGACCGTCAATTCGGCCTGCTTCCTCTATTTCGGCGGGTATTGTGTCAAAAAAGCTTTTTAACATATAAACAGCCGTCGGAAGCGTCTGCACAATCATTGTAATAATGAGTGCCTCTCTATGGTTGTATAATCCTATAGATGAAATTATTTTAAACAAAGGCACCACCAAAAGTATACCGGAAAACATATATACTGTATAAAAGCTATTGTTAATGACTGTTCTCCCCATAAATTTCAGCTTCGATAGGCTATACCCTCCTAATATCCCAAATGATACGGATATAGTGGATACCAAAACAGAAATATACATACTGTTTTTGAAATATGTTAAGAAAGGGAATATTTTCGGATTAAAAATATTCTTATAGTGCTCTAGAGTTATATTTTTAGGCAGAAATGTCGGTGGAAAATGTATAGCCTCATTTGTTGATTTTATGGAAACCATAAGCATTATAAAGAAAGGAAATAAAATTGCCCCCAAAAATGCTATTAAACCGACATAAAATAGTATTTTTTTCAAAGCCTTCTTATTCATTGGCGACATCTTTGAGCACCCTCTTTCTACCATTAAGTATAATCGTAAATACTATAGCAAATAAAATAATGGAAATAGCGGCTGCCTTGCCCATGTCTTTTCTTGCAAATGCAACCTGATATAGATAAACGCTTATGGTATTGACTTCCTTTGTCAGAAGGAAAACTTCTGTAAACATATAGAAAACCCAAATTGTCCTAAGGGTAACTACTGTTGCAAGCACAGGCATTATTTCAGGTATTGTAATAGATTTGAACTTATACCACCTGTTGGCACCGTCAATTTCTGCTGCTTCGTATAGACTATTATCTATAGTCTGCAGTATTGCATAAAATGCTATAAACGCATAAGGGAAAAATCTCCACACAGAAAATAGTACAACTAATGCCAACGAGCTGTACTTGTTATCAAACCAAAGAGGGGCAACCTTAAACATATGTAAAATGTCAACAAAGATGTAGTTAATTACACCATATGTGTTGTTAAACATATACTTCCAAGAGAATATTAAAGAAATCGCCGGAACGATATAAGGCAAAATAATTAATGCCTTCACTAATTTTTTAAATCGGAATTCCCTGTTTATATACATAGCAGCAAACAGCCCTAATGCTGTGCTAAGTGTAACCACTGTAGCAGTAAACAACACTGTCGTAATTAATGATGAATAAAAATTTTTATCTAAAAATGTACTTGTATAATTTTTCAAACCTATAAAATCCGATGGAAGTTTTGGATTCAGCGGTATCTTTTGAAAACTGATAATAATGTTGTTGATCATGGGATACCCGATTAATAGTATAACAAGCAAAATACTAGGTGCTAATAAGAGATATCCGAAATGTGAGTCTTTTAATCTTTTCACAGGCCATACTCCTAATTATTATATTTGAAGTGGTTAGGCAAAAATAGGTTTATAGCAGAGCCCCCCCTACATACTATATCTAATATGTAGGGGGAAAGCTGCATGCTGTAATTAACTTCTCTTACTTCAATAAAGCTTCTATTTCAGCTTGTATGTCATTTGCAACCTTTGTTGGATCTTCACCCTTAACTGTTACCCTGTTTACAGCATCAGATATAAGCCCTGTGCTTGTAATATCACCCATTACCAAGAAGTTTTTGCCGTCTACAGAACCGAACGCCTGTAAACTATTGAAAGCACCCGAAATATCGTCTGCGATTCCAGCAAAAGACTGAATAACTGGGTTATTCAAATATTCAGCTGAGCCTGCTACAGATTTTAAAACTGGTTGTTGTCCACCTGGGGACATGTGCAGCCACTTAATATTTACTTCATCTGTTAGCATATAACTTAAAAACTTAACAGCTGCGTCTCTTTCTTCCTTTGGCATGTCAGCCTTTATAGTTGCCAAGCCGATGTGTCCATATGCTGCACCTACTTTATTTTTAGGAACGGCAAAACCAATATCACCCATGGTGCCCGCTTCGTTAAGTGAAGGAATCATGTATGTAGAGTAAATTGCCATAGGTGCTGCACCATTCATGAATGCGTCCTTTACAACCGGTACGTCGTTTGAGCCTGGCATTGTATACTTATATAATGACTTGTAGTATGTCAGAGCTTCAATCATTTCCGGTGAGTTAAACACAGCTTTGCCATTTGCATCCAGAACGTTTGCATTGTTAGAAAGTGCAAACTGTGAAAAACCTTGCTGTGAAAAACCATCGTTGGCAGTAGGTATTGCTATGCCATATTTTCTGTTTCCCGGGTCTGAAAAAGCCTTTGCAGCTGCCATTATGTTTTCCCAAGTATCTGGAGCAGCTAAGCCCTTTTTCTCGAATGCGGCCTTGTTATACCATATTCCTTGTACCCAACCACCAACAGGCACACCTGTAAAGCTTGCGCCGTCTTCAGTTTTGATAACGTTTAGAATTCCATCAAAGAAAGCCTTCTCACCTTTTGATTCAATAACCTCTTTTACTGCTGAAAAATCAATGAATTTGTTCTTCGCATTTAACTTTGCTTGGTCTTGGCTCATTTCCATAATGGCCGGAAGCTGTCCGCTGCCACCTAATGCAGTAATCTTTGTTTCATAGCTGTCCTCGTCTGTAGGCATCTGTTCAACTTTTATGCCCGGATTCTTAGCTTCAAAATCCTTTATTATGCCAGTAATTATTTCTTGTCTTTCCTGCTCAATCATAGTGTGCATAAACTGGATTTTCACTTCTTTAGCCGGCGCAGCCGCTTCTGCTGGTGCTGCTGGTGCAGCAGCTTCAGGTGCCTTTGGTGTACAACCGACAACGCTTACCGCTAAAATCATCGCTGTCGCAAGTGCTAATAACTTTTTCATTCTGAAATCCCCCTTTTAATAAATAATGGTTAATGCTTATTCAATGCAGATCCATGTGAATATATATGACAATAAATCTATTGTTCATGTAAACAATTTCCTTATTATCATACACTAAGTTATGAACCTGTTAAAGCCTTTGTATAACATTGTAGCTTTTGAAATACAGTATATTCACTTTACTATTTACCGGTCTAGGAATTCCAATAAGGGTCAATATATCAGACTAAGTTCAACCGCATGTTCCTTAGTATTAGAACAAAAGGACCTTAGACTTTTTCTAACTATGATTAAATTTGTAAGTATCGTGTAATTTTATATAGAAATGTGGTTTGATTCTCTTGCTTATCCATGCATTTCGCAGTGAAACCGTTTTATTCTTTCTTGTTAGCATGTACGAAAACATGATATGCCTTAAGAAATTGTCATAAATAAGAAAATTTAGACTTTTTCATTTGTGTCTATTGTACCACTATGAAACCGTTTTAGTAAAATGTTCAAATATCATATTTTAATTATAAATTTCAAATATTGGAATGTTATCTCTTATTTCCTCCATTTTACGCCCATTCCCATAATCACCATTTATATTTTTTTTATATTATATGAAACCGGTTCCACATAATATTGACGTTTACCGATATCAGAATTATAATTGTATAATAGTAATAAATGTTGTAATGCGTTTTCGAGATAAAACTTGGAAAATGTAAGATGGCAGATAATGTTTGGAGATGATAAAAATGAGCGCAACAATCAGAGATGTTGCTAAACTGGCAGAAGTATCCATATCAACAGTTTCAAGAGTAATAAACAATGCTTCCAATGTCAACGACAAAACGAGGGAAAATGTTATGAATGCCATAACAAAGCTTAATTTCAAACCGAATAGAATCGCACAAAGCTTGGGCAGCGGCGCATTCAATGCAATAGGTATAGTCTCCACACGTTCTCTACAGCAAGCTTTTAATAATCCATACTTTAGCTTGATCATACAGGCTATTGGCGAAGTATCCGAGGAAAAAAACTATGATATCATTCTTAATAGTTCCCTTACAGAAGATAAGGAAATAGAAAAATGCCTGTCAATGATTGAGAGCAAGGTCATCCAAGGACTTATACTTCTCAGTTCAAGAATAAATGACAGACTGATAGAAAAGCTGAATCAAATTAAAATACCCTTTGTGGTAGTAGGACGTGTCCTTGATGAAAGACTTGAAAGTGAAGTTTACTCTGTTGACACGGATAATCTCAATGATTGTAAAGATGCAGTCAATTACCTTATAAAACTAGGTCACAAAAGAATAGGTTGTATACATGCTCCTCTAAAATACGTTGTAAGCAAGGATAGGCTTGAAGGGTACATCGTTGCTCACAAGGAAGCCGGACTGCCTATTGATTATTCTCTTGTTGAAAATGGTCAATATACTACAAATGATGCTTATGAGGCTACATTAAATATGTTGCAGAAACCCAATCCTCCGACTGCTGTTTTTGCTACGGACGATGTTAAAGCAATTGGCGCTTATAAAGCCATCAGAAAGCTTAATTTAAAAATTCCCGATGATATATCTCTGTTTGGTCATAATAATTATGAATATGCCGCAATTATGAACCCCGGGCTGACTACTATTGATGTTCCGATACAACAGCTGGGAAAGGTCTCTGCAACTGTGTTATTTGATTTAATTGAGGAAAAGAACCCAGAGCACCGGACGTTGCTTGAAACAAAATTTATCATTCGCCAATCATGCAAGGCAATAAGTGAATAATAGGGGTGCTTTTGAGATGCATGGCCTCTCTTTAGAAAAAACCCCTGATACTATGTAAAAAAGAGTTCATCGATATGGATGAACCCTCTTATACTTATTCTATATTATATTACTTATTCTTCCCAACATGCTCTTTCAGTTTATCCAGAGCTTGAACTACCATGCTTGAGCATTCATTCATCTTATTCAAAGATTTCTCTGCCCCTGTTATATCATTTTGAGAATAAGCAATTGCTGCTTCCTTAGCCAATTGGTGCAGCTCAATATGCGGCCTTTCTATTGACTTGAATATGCCATTCTGACCAAGCAGGTCTTTGTCCACACTGTAGTACCATTTGCCCAGCCTGCAGCCAATATGAGTACCAATTGTATCGATATCAATTTTCTCATAACCCATTATCATGTTATAAACACGCCATCTCCACATAAGATGATCCGTTTTGCATATCTCCAGCATTTCACATTCCGATAGGGCATTCCCGTAGCTGAGCATGCCTAACCTCAACTCGTTGTTTATCTGACTGAGTTTAAAAATACCTGATCCGGTTTTATTGCACTCTACCATTAGATTGTCTGCAGCTTGTGATGATTCCCCTACTCTTTGAGCCAATTCCTCTGTAGCTGCTGTTTGCTCTTGTGTATTCGCAGCAATCTGCATAATCTCATCATTTACTTTCTGCACTGCATTGACAACTTGGTTATTGTATATAATTACTTCATTCACGAGCTTCTTTCCGCTCTCAAGCTCAGAAGCTGTCTTATCCGTACGCATTACAACCTCAGACAATTTGCTTCTTAAGCTTCCTATATTACTCTGGATGCTTCCTACAGACTCCTTCGTATGCTCTGCAAGCTTCTTAACTTCGCCTGCGACAACAGCAAAGCCTTTACCCTGCTCCCCTGCTCTTGCCGCTTCAATTGCAGCATTCAATGCCAGAAGATTTGTCTGCTCTGCTACTCCTTTGATTATATCAACTATCTCTTCGGTGCGTTTCATGTTCTCTGCAAGGTCATCCACGTCCTTACTAATAGTTTTTACTGATTCAAAGGACTGCTGTATATACGTAAAGGCATTCTTCATATTGTTGTTGCCAGTGGTTACTAACCCAACAGAATCACTGACCAAGACAGCTACACTTTGTGACCGGCTTGCCACATCATCAATTGATGCACTCATTTCTTCACTGCTGGCAGACATTGTATGCAAGGCTTCATTTTGTGCCCTTACTTCGTTCACCATATCTTTGACATAAGTCATGTCCGTTATAAAGCCCAGCATATTGTTTACAGCGAGAATGCTTTTGCTTTTATCTGCGAACACTGTATCCACCATTTTATTCCAGGCATCAGATATTTCTCCACTACCTAATACATTTTCCTCTGCATATAATTTTTTTCCCTGCTTCAAACCTTCAATCAATGGCAGCATCTTTGTGAGCGTCTCATTATCCTGATGTACCTTACTTTGATTTCCCTTTGCTTTTACTGTAAACTTCTTAAACATTTGCAACCCCCTTCATATTATATGTTGTATAATATGTCGGATATTGTCGTAATATTATTTATGCTTTAACATACATTATTTTCTATTGCATACATCACTATCCATATGGAAATTTCAATGATATAATCGCTTAATATCAAACAATAGATAATATTCATTAAGTTAATTATCCTAATTTGATATGTTTTATTACATCTGCAAGAGATAACTTATTCTGTTCACCCACTCTCATATCCTTAAGGGTCAGCAATTTACTATTAATCTCTTCATCTCCTATTAAAACAACATAAGGAATTCCTAGTTTGTCGGCATATGCAAGCTTCTTGGAAGTCTTTGCATCCTCCATATATACTTCTGCAATGATGCTCTCTGCCCTTAAATGGTTTGCAGTTGTTATTGCATGCTCCAAATCATCGTTCATTGGAACAATTAAAACCTTAGTCAGAGAAGAGACATCCTTATCCAAAAGAAGGCCCGCTTCCCTCAGCTGATAGAATAATCTTGTCAACCCAATTGATATGCCCACTCCCGGCAGCTTCTGGTCAGTATAGTACTCTGCCAGATTATCATATCGCCCGCCAGAGCATACGGATCCGATGCCGGGATAATCATCTAAAATTGTTTCATATACTGTGCCAGTGTAATAATCCAACCCCCTGGCTATTTTTAAATCTATTTTATAGTTCTTTTCGGGTACACCAAAGAGGCTAATAAAACGAACTACCTTTGATAATTCATCAATTCCCTCCCTAAACATTTCGCTCTCTATATCAAGCCGGCATAATGCTTCTAAAATAGATTGATTGCTGCCTTGAATGCTCACAAATTCAATAATTCTTTCAACTGCCAGCTCGTTTTCACATATATCGGCCAGTTCCTTTTTCATCGACTCAAGACCAATCTTATCTATTTTGTCGATGACCCTTAAAACCTCTGCCTTATTAGCAACACCAAGGGAGTCGAAAAAACCGTTTAGTACTTTTCTATTATTCAAATGGATTGAAAACGAGTCAAATCCCAGATCCTTAAATGTCGAATAAATGATGCTTGGAATCTCTGCATCGTTTATAATACTAAGCTTTCCATTACCAATAATGTCAATATCACATTGGTAAAACTCACGGAATCGTCCTTTTTGGTTTCTTTCGCCCCTAAATACTTTACCGATCTGATATCTGCGGAAAGGAAAAGTCAGCGATGATAAATATTGGGAAACATACCTTGCCAATGGTACTGTCAAATCAAATCTCAAGGATAAATCATTATCGCCTTTATTAAATCTATAGATTTGCTTTTCTGTTTCACCGCCCCCTTTTGCCAGTAATATTTCCGACTTTTCAATAATAGGCGTATCGATAGGCAAAAAACCACATTTTTCAAAGTTTCTTCTTATTGTATCAAGCATATTATTGAACGATATCTGCTGATATGGCAATAATTCCATAAAACCGGGCAAAATAGACGGCTTAACAACTTGACTCTTCATCATAACCCTCCTCATTTAGTTGCATTTTAGAAGTATATCCATAAGAAAAAAGAAAATACCAATTCATACTGGCAGTTAGATTTCTATTTCAACAGGATCTTTATCCGATAGCGCTACCTTCCATTCTTCATTCTGTTCATTAAAATCTGCAATTTTATGTATAGGCATTTTTATACCAGACATTTTCTGCTGTTATATTGTTTTGCTACTACTCTATACTTCATTGTAGACCTCCGATTCTCGATTATCCTCTTATGCTTTCGGTATTATCTGACCGCTTATACATATTTATATTATACCTTACCAAATGCAAAAGTGGTTTGTTTTGAGTTCAAAACAAACCACTTTAAAAAACAAGCTCTAATTCAACGGAAATACCATTTGAATCTACCAAGTGTTAATTACCTCATTCCTTTTTTAACCAAAGATCTTATCAGCCAAACTCTAAACTAATTTACTAACTACATGAACTCCTTTTCAAAATTCGAAACTAAACGAATCACAATAGACTGGGAAAGTTGCACATTAGTTGAATTAGAGCCTGCCAGAAAGATGTTCTACATCTACTTGATGCATTCATCCTTCTTAATTCTATTATATCACAAAAGATCAGAAATGCAACGGAGTTTTCAGAATATTTAGTTTTTGTCCACAAAGAAAGTATTCACTTCCTACAGATTACCTGGCGCCGGTTGATCCACCCCGACCACATGGTGACGATGCCCCAGATTTTCTGATGTGTAAAAGTCATAATAATGAACATGCATACCATTGCCAACGGGAATTGCAGACCCGGAGTCTGCCCTATAGTGATGCGCGTGACCATTTTCGAATACTACACATCCTTCCGTATGGTGGATATGGCAGCCTTCCTTAATTATTAGCGGAGGGGAGGTCACATCGAGACATTGATGCACATGCCCAACTTCAACAGATGTATAATCAACAGAACCATGGTTGTGATTTGGGACAAAACCTGTTACAAAGTCATCTTTTTTAATCATTTATCGTTTTCACTCCTATAATATGAAATCATTACCATAGTATTAATTAGAGATATTATTTGCTACAAAAAATAATTTTAAAAAAGCAAGTTAGATAAACTAACTTGCTTCATTTGATATTATGCAAAAGCATTATTTCCTTGGAATCCGCTCAGGATTTACCGAAAATCCTTTCATGGATTTGCTTTCCCGTGGGTGTTGAGGCTAACCCGCCCGTACCTGTCTCTCTAAGCTCACATGGCAGGGATTTCCCCACCTTCAGCATGGCTTCCACCACTTCATCGAAAGGAATTATGCTTGTAATGCCTGCTAATGCCAAGTCTGCAGAAATAAGAGCATTCGCAGTCCCGATGGCATTCCTCTTAATGCAGGGTGCCTCAACCAGCCCTGCAATGGGATCGCATACCAAGCCTAAAATGTTCTTTATAGCCATTGCCGCTGCATCCAAAGCTTGTGCAGGAGTCCCTCCCAGCATCTCAACGATGGCCGCTGCCGCCATGGCCGCTGCTGCACCGGTTTCTGCCTGGCAACCCCCTTCAGCACCCGCAACAGTAGCATTTCTGGTAATCAAATACCCGACCGCTGCTGCCGTGAATAAGGCATTGATGATATCCTCGTCCTTTTTCCCAAAACGTTCAGCTGTCGTAATGATTGACCCCGGCAGAATCCCGCTGGATCCGGCTGTCGGTGCAGCAACAATCTGCCCCATGGCAGCATTAACCTCCAATACAGCCATGGCAGCTGCTACTGCCTTGTTCAAATCCTGTCCGGCAACCATCTGCTCCTTTTCATAATAGTGCCTAAGCTTTTTTGCATCTCCTCCGGTCAAGCCGCTGACAGAGCGAATGTCCTCAGTCAAACCTCTCTCTATGGCTTTTTTCATTACCTCCAGGTTTTCCTTCATTTCACTTATAATCAAATCCTTGTTTCTTTGCGATATATAGACCTCTCGCACCAGCATCATTTCATATATCTTGATATTGCTTTTATTGCACATGCCCAAGAGTTCCGAACCACTTGTAAAATTGATACTCATCCGCATCTTCCTCTTTTCGCTATAATGCTTCTACTAAATATACATCTTGAATTTCATCACCCAAAGCCCTAACCTGGGAAATCACTTTCTTTGGAATGTTATTATCAGTTTCAATAATCATGAAGGCATCCTGCCCCTTACTCTGTCTGAAAACCCGCATAAAGGCAATATTGATATTGAATTGAACCATAAGACTGGTCACTTCCGCTATAACACCCGGCCGGTCAAAATGCCGGATAACCAATGTAGGATACTCGCCGGTAAACTCCACATTCAATCCGTTGATTTGTATCACCCGGATATTACCGCCCCCGATGGAACAACCCACCACTTCTGTTATCTTGCCACTGCTGCTGGTTACCACCATTTTCACGGTATTAGGATGGGGAGGGTCGGCATCATTAACTACAAACTCATAGTCCAAGCCGGTCGCCTTGGCAAAATCCATAGACTTACCTAGGTCCGGGTCATTGGGCTCCATGTCCATGATCCCTGCCAGCAGCGCCCTGTCGGTGCCATGCCCCTTATAGGTTTTGGCAAAAGAACCGTAGAGCACAAAAGTAACCTTAGCTACATCATTTCCACTGATTCTTCTTGCTACCTTTCCCAGTCTGGCCGCTCCAGCGGTATGAGAGCTGGAAGGCCCAATCATCCTCGGCCCTATAATATCGAAAACGCTATAATCCATTTTAGTTTACTCCTTAAAAAAGTAGAATATTAATATAATTATATACTCCATTTTCTTTTATTCCAATAATAAATAAAAAGCAGCAGGGACGGTTATTCTTGCTTCCAGAAGCCAACCTTGAAAGCAAAAATAACCGTCCCCGCACTTAAAAACAACACCGTAATTTAGTTACTACTTGTTGATATCTATCTTCTTCCCTTGCTTCTTCCACTCAGCAAATTCAGCTGCTGCTGTAAATAATATGTCTGTTGATGAGTTTATAGCAGTTTCGCAAGAGTCTTGTATAACGCCTATGATGAAACCTACACCAACAACTTGCATAGCAATGTCATTTGGAATACCAAATAAGCTTGCTGTTAGAGGAATCAATAGTAGTGATCCACCTGCTACACCTGAAGCACCTGCAGCACTTGCTGCTGAAAGTACACATAGGATAACTGCTGTTATAAAGTCTACTTGAATGCCTAGAGTATGTGCTGCTGCAAGTGTCAATACAGAAATAGTAACGGATGCACCCGCCATATTAACTGTAGCTCCCAATGGAATAGACACTGAATACGTATCCTTATCCAAGCCTAACCTTTCAGCCAAGCCCATGTTTACAGGAATGTTTGCAGCTGAGCTACGTGTGAAGAATGCTGTAATACCACTTTCCTTTAAGCACTTTAATACAAGTGGATATGGGTTTTGACGAATCTTTACAAATACAATGATTGGATTCAAAATAAATGCAACGAATGCCATACCGCCAACTAGAACAAGAAGTAATTGTCCATAGGATAGTAACGCTCCTAGACCATTTGTAGCTATTGAGTCAAATACCAGACCCATGATTCCTAGTGGTGCAAAGTTTATAACAATTCTAACCATTTCAGATAATGCATCAGCAACATTTGACATAAATGCCTTTGTTGAATCAGCGGCATTTCTTAATGAGATACCGAATAATATAGCAAAAGCTAGTATACCGATATAGTTCGCATTATAAATTGCCTTTATTGGGTTATCAACTAAGTTCAATAATAAATCCTTCAGAACTTCTACAATACCGCTAGGTGCAGCTACACCTTGTACGCCTGCTGTAAGAGTTAATGTTATTGGGAACATGAAGCTTGCAAGAACACCTACAACTCCTGCTAGGAATGTTCCTACAACATAAAGCATAACAATGGGCTTCATATTAGTTTGATGTCCACTCTTGTGTTGGGCAAGAGCTGATCCAACTATAAAGAAAACTAGTACTGGTGCAAGTGCTTTTAATGCACCTACGAATAAAGAACCTAAAAGAACAACTGCTTTTGCTTGTTCCGGAACTGTTAAAGCTAAGATAATACCAATAATCAAACCAATGATTATTTGTTTTACTAAGCTTATACGCTTCCACATGTTAAGTAGATTTTTCATAGTATTTTTTCCTCCCATAGATAAAATAAAATATAATATAATAAAATATAATGTACCCGCGTACAGCCACTTTATAAATGTTTCTATTTGGCAAGTTAACGTAATAAACGCGAGACAATTACAATTCTACCATAAATACAGGTTTATGAGAAGTAAAAATTGCTATTATGTAAATAATGTTATGTTAATATAAATATTCTAGTGTGCTGATCTTCTCCATGGAAGGATTTTATTGTGAGACAAGAGAAGATGCGCTAAAAAAAGTTCTTGAAATAATACCCAAAGACAGTATGGTTTCTTGCGGAGGTTCTGCAACCGTCCATGACTAAAGGCCGAATTAAAGTAATACTTGTTGGAGAATGCTTGGGTTTCTAGATTTGATACTTATTCCAGCCCGTCTATAAAGGCGGGTTTTTTAATGCCTAAAATTCAAGGAGAATAAATCTTTGAATAAGTTGATATAGAAAACCATTTATTTCAATGATATAATTTAGTAAAATTGTAATAAATATCCATACGCGGTTATATTATAAAAAATATAAAGGGGGGTATTAAATATGGCGCTTGATGACTTCAATCTGTCCAAGCATTTTAAAGCTTTTGAGGACAAAGTTATACATGTGGCATTTCGTTATTCCGGATCAGTATCTGACCAGAACCTTAAAAAGCTTGAAGAGTATGCATTGGAAAATAAAATCTCATGGTACATACGGCCTTCAAAAACAGCTTTAAAAGCTTCACTGGAAGGTAAAGCATTGTCACTGAAAAAGTTCATGGAATATTGGTTCAAGCTTGATAAGGACTTTAACATGAATCTCCTTCAAATAATACTCAATGAAAAACTGAACCCAATGCATGAAGAAAAGTTTGAGTTTATAAAAAATAATTATGTGATAAAAAAGCCTGCAGACGAGCCACATATTATTCCAAAAAGACCGGTAGAAAAAGACTTTAATACCGTTTCAAGCTCCCTTGAGAAAATTCCCGGATTTAGAGGTTCAATAAAGCAAGGAAGCTTTGATGAGTTTGTAAAGCTTGTAAAAGCTAATGGGAAGCCTTTGTCAGAAGCTCTAGGCATTGACCTTAAGGTTTTTCTGAATATAGCTGAAGAATCTCAACACATTGATCCTTCTGAGCTTTACAACTTTGTGTTGGAAAAACTCGAAGGAAATGCAAAAGAGAAATTCGAAAAAATGTTTCCGCTCACTTCTAATAGCAAGTATGAGGTTGTCGATTGCAAGCAGGTGAACCTACCCCCGAGGATACCCAAAAAGAAAGAGGCAGTCAATATTCAGGAGCTTTCCAAAGCAATGGGAAGCAAAGCAGAAGAATATATTAAAAAATCCGGGTTCTCAAGGATTGAGGAAGTATGTTTTGCACCTGTTAATTCCCGTAAAGGTAAGTTTAATGTCGATAATAAAACACAACTGAATGTGAGAAATACTGCAATTCTCTCAACCTTTGACGGTATGAATACAGTTCTGGCGGCTGCCCTGGTAAAAAAAGGATTTACACTGGAAAAGATAGCACAGGCCAAGTATACGGAAATTGTGATAAGCATTAAGGAAGTTCTGGATGAAGAGGGAATTTCTTTCTCTGGCGGTATTTTGCAGTATGACTACTTGTCGCGCTGGAGAGAAAAAGCGGAAAGGCTGAAGGAAATACTTGAGGCTATAGAGGAAGCATGGGAATATGTAACTATCAATGCCAAGTTTAAAACCATTTGGCCGTCTCAATCTGAAAGTGATGCTCATCCATTGCATAGTTCAGCTGTGGTAAACCTTTTATTGAAGTGTGAGAGCGAAACGCTTGACATTCATTCCATTGTCCAGGAGAAACCACCATTTGGCAGCATAATTGATAAAATGAAATTTGAAGGTGTACCGTTGAAGTGGAGGGAAAAAGTTGAGCGGATTCATTCAAAGCGGGAACATGAGTCATCTTACAACTGGGATGGTTTTAGTTATCGGTCTGAGAATGAACCTATTCTGGCCACAGCCCGCCCGGATGCCAATGGGAATGTCTCCTTTGAGATAAGCAGCGAGCTCTTGTTTGATAATAGCAGCAGCGGTGAGCTATACATGGAGATACTCTTTGACGGAACAGTTGATGGTAAAAAAGTTAAGCTTAACCAAAAGACGAATGCATTGAAAATAAAAAACGTCCTGGAGTACAACATGTTTGCTGACCCTAAAATAGAATTTGGAGAAATGGTACTTGCAATCATTCCTGATCTTTCAGATATTAATTTCTTTGGAGATCCACTCGAAAAAATCTGGGATTCTCTGATACCCGAAGACCCTGTTGCGGCTGCCGGTCCATATACAGAGTGGAAGGAAAACACCTTTAATCTTTATGGTACAGTAATGCCCACAGGTCAAGATGATAATAGTACTGTTACTTCGTATTCTACAGAAGTAGCCCGTATGACGGATTTACTGAGAGACCTCTCTCCAGGAGGCACGTTACTCAATAGTTTATGTTCTGCATGGAAGTTAAGCCTCAAAGCTTGCACTTCCCAACGTAATTCATCCTGCAACGATCCCTGTAATAATCCATGCAATCCGGAAACAAGAATGACACAGAAGAATTGTCTTGCCGGACATAAAGATGTATGGGCAGTTACCGGCTACATCGATAGCTCCTTGGAGTGGACAGATACTCCTTCTGCCGGGTTTGAGGTAGCGCTGCCATTCTATTGCATGAGGATTAATTTCTATAATACCTATGGTATCAAAAAAATCAGGGATTTGGGCAAAAAGCTTTCCAGTGGGACTATTGATGAAATATTTACCCAGGTAAACTACCTGCAGCGTTCTTTAAGAGATAATATCGCTTTGGTCCAAAACTGCTATGATAATAATCTATGTTCAGGTGAAATCGGCAGTGAACTAGTCCAAACAGTTAGAGGCATGAATCTTCCATCCTATATTGACAAGACCGATATCCCCAGCACTATCTATTATCGTTTTTATACACAGAAGCTTGATATATGGCAGAACCCTGTTGAAAATGTTCTGCAATACACCTCTGAGTTTCCATATATGGAACATCTTACAACACTGACAGAAATGCGCCGTTTACTTCCGATAATTGATGATTTGAGCGGTTGGGTGAATTACCATTATCTTAGGAAGTGCATGTTGGAAATATTTAAAGCCTTGAGTGAAGCACATTTATACCTGGGCAATGAGGAGTTTAATCTCGCTCTGAGCAAGTATGCCCTGGCAGAGAATCTTATTCAGAATACAATGAATTCAATCAGCTTAATGGCGCAGGTGCCTGTCCCCGAAGGTAAATACCCCATATACAGAATTATGGTTTCAGGAGATGCTTTTGAGCCTGTAAGTACTTTAAATGAGCTGCAGGAGCGCCCCATGGTGTTTGGATTATTCTGCTTACTAGGGGCTTCAGTAGCCTGTGACATGATGGATGCAATGATGGGGACTGAAATCAAAAAGATCATTGACGGCAATTTTGCCGGAAATCCGGTTGAGGATATGTTGCATTATTTGCGAAGTTTTGTAATACCTGCCTGTAAGGGAGAGTTATATCTTAGGAAGGCTGATTGGGATTATAGTTGTTATAGCAGTGCATTTATTGCGTTTCAACAAGCTGCATACTATCTTCCTTCCCAAAGTGTATCCACTTGCGCCGGAAGATTTCTATGGCTTAGAATTGCAAGGACATATTTGCAGTGGGGGACATCTGAGTACAACAGGGGAAATGCGTCCTATGCGTATTCTCTTTTACTGAATGTTTTCTCCAATAAATTCGGTTCTTCAAACCAGATTTATGTCCCTTCTACCATGTATTTGAATAATGAGCTAAAGTATAACCCTGTTGTATTGCTTATATGGATTACAGCAGTGGATATTTGCAAAAACATAGATGCACAGGTAAATCCTCTTGGATATCCGGAGAATTTCGTCCCCGCTATCAGATATGACTGGGTTTTCCAAAGGGCAACAGAAGCTGCATCACTCCTTGATGACGCAGAGATGAAATATATTAATTTCCGCGTAAATGCAGAGGATGCAATGCAGAGAATTCAAGAGCTTCAGGCTATGCTTCAAACTGCTATGGCTGAAGTGGATATTGCCACTATTAATGTCAATAAAACTTCGGCTGAATATGATGTTGCAGTAAGTACTGTGCAATATGCTTATGAACGGTTGAGAAATGCAACTGATGCATATAATCAGTTTTCATCATATGCCGATTTAAGGCTAACTGCCGGAATCATTTCCATGTTTGTAAGCATTGTAAGTGAAAGTATGCCTAATTTCACTGATTTTACTAGTATGACGACTGATGACGATTTCCAAAGATCACAATTGGCAAGACAAGTTGAGGAACTCAATATTTCATACAATCTTTCAAAAAGGAATACAGAGGTGTCGAAGCTGGTTCTTGATGCTGCAAGGTCAAGTCTTGTACTCGCAGGACTCAAAAAGGATATAGCCAGCAATTCTCTTGCTTTTGAAACGGGGAGAGAATTCAATTATTCAACATGGTTTGCTCTAGCAGATGAAATGCGAGACATGGTAAAGTATAGGCTGCAAAATGGATTGAGGATGACTTACCTGGCACAACAGGCTTATTATTTTATGAGCGGTCAACAGATGAATGTCATACAGTATGACTATAGTCCTCACGATACGGCAAAAGATATGAGCAATATAGGTAATCTTGCCTCACAAAGCTCTTATTTAATGGGACAGCATATTCGGGATGCGCTGGCCTTGATTCAGTCAAACTGGGTATCCTTTTTCGCAACTCATGATTATCAAGGCAGAGAGAACTCAAAAAGCCTGACAACGACTGTCAACCTGGAGAGAAATTATCCAATGCAGTTCAAGCTGTTTCAGCGCTATGGAGGCAAGCTGGAGTTTGATATAAGTCTCGAAGATCTGGATCTTTCTCGTGAGGGTTCATATCATCAGATGATAGAGGATGTCGAGGTGTTCGGCATAGTTGGGAATATGGGTTCACAGGTTGAAATAAGTGGCAGTTTGAAAAACTCACCGTATTCTGTAGTACGTATGCATGACCCTATCAATAAAATACAAGATGGACTTTTAACAGACTGGATAGATTATTCTAATGCTCAGGGGATGCAAATGAAATTGGTATCAAAGTACCAACCTGTACAGACGTTGGAATTATCAGGTACATTGCAGTCAAGCGGTGACTTCAGCATAAGACCGGCATCTTCTTCACCTGTGCTTGCCCCCTTTGAATACAACGGACTTGCACAAAATTGGGTTTTGGAAATCAAAAAATCTGAAAATCCGACTCTTGACTTCACAAGCATCATATCACTGGGAGTTAGATTCAAATACGCTATTTTTAAAAGCACAGCTCTTGAAAATTTAATTGCTTCTCAAAGACAAGGGTTGCTCAGAAGTTCAGTTTTACTGCTTGGTATGATGGGCAATTATTTTGCTCCCGGTCAGCAGCCGTATACTGCAAGGGACTTAGTTGCTTCTTTGCAGCTTAGGGAGATAGATATTCCAATACAGCAAAGGAATAGTCCTACATTAACCTGTATTTCTTTGGCCTTTGTTCCAAAGCAAGGGCAGCCTGCGTTTCAGGATATAAGTCTCCATATTACCTGTGACCGATACACAAATTCAGCAGGAAACGCTATTGACGTTGTCTGCACAACTGAGGCCTTTGAATTGGACAATAGTGTTACTGTGCAAATGCTTGAAAGCGGTCCATCCGATAATCCTTTGAATTCTTTTACCGACAGTGTATTGACTGACGTAGAGACTACTCCATGGTTAAAGCTTCTTACGAGCACTCCTCAGGGTAATCAAGGCGCAACATTCAAGCTGAGGATAAACCTGGATGAGAACCCTGACTTTGATATATCAAAACTGGATTATGTAGCGTTTTGCTTTATCTATAATTATAGTTCATAAGTTACTACAAGGTGTTAACATAAAATGACTACTTTAATGTTCGGCCAGTTTAATAAATAATAAATTATCAGAGGGAGGATGTTGAATTTGGAAGATAAATCAGGTGTCGGCCGTACGGCTGTTTCGCTTCCCCAGGGCGGAGGCGCAGCAATGGCATCGTCAGATTCTCTGACTGTGGACATGAGCAGGGGTGGCGGGAGCTATAGCGTTTCGATACAGGCTCCACCCGGCAGGGGAGGTCTGAACTCCGATTTGAGACTTAATTACAGCAGCACAACAGGCTTTGGTGCTGCGGGGCTTGGATGGAATCTGGATACTCCTCGAATATTCAGGAGAACAGATACAGGTGTTCCCACTTATAATGACAGCGAGGATGTGTTTTCGTATCAAGGTGAAGAACTTGTTTTTTGCGGAAACGGACAATACCGGGCTAAAATTGAAAAGAATTTTATGAAAATAGCTTACAATGGCGTATCCTGGGAAGCAAGAGACAGGATGGGAAGATTATATGTGTTCGGAGAAGCTGATTCAGAACGCTTATACAATCCTGCCAACCCTTCAGAGGTTTTTGCATGGCTTATAAGCCGTATCGAGGATACAAACGGAAATGTTATAAAATACTCCTACCGTAGAGATATGCGTACTATTACCCCTTCCCAGGGGCTATCCTTTCAGGCCTCACAATTATATCTTGATAAGATAGAATATAATCCCCATGGCTCCGGATGGCTTCACAAAATTCAAGTTACATATGATTATTCAGACCCTAACGGACCGGCAAGAGAAGATGCGCAACTCTCCTATAAGACAGGATTTCCACTATATACAGGTTTCCGATTGGCAAGAATAGACGTTTTTGCCGACATCAGCAGCGAATTCACCGGGCGGATCAGAAGCTATCTGGTTTCATATGATGAAGATCCGCACACAGGGTTTGCCTTATTAAAAAAAGTTACCGTTGAAGGCTATGATGATAATGGCAACATGCTTTCTTTGCCTCCTGTAACCTTTGAGTATTCAAGCCTGGATACTTCGCAGGCAAGCTTATGTACATTGGAAGGTGCACCACAAATTGATTTTGCCCAGGGCGATTTTGAATTAGTTGACCTTACGGCTAATGGAATTCCAGATATAATAAACACAACGCCCGGAAATCATACCTTTTGGTTGAATAATAACTGGAGGGAAGCCTCAGCTCTTCCACAAGGCCACAAGCATTTTGCACCGGGTACGCCAATGGCATCATCACCAAATATTTCTATTATGCAGCCGGATGCATTTCTGGCAGATGTCAGGGGACGTATGTCGGCAGACCTTCTTACCGGTACTGCTGTAGTTGACAGCCCAAGCTATAATGCGACTCATTCTGATATTCTGGCTCTCAATCTCAGATGGGGAAATACAAGCAACTTCACCAATCCACCGCCTTTCAATTTCAATGATGGTAATTCCAGAGTGGTTGATGTCTCAGGAAGAGGCGGAATGGATGTGCTTAGATGTGAAAACGGATACTTCAGATGCTGGTTGAATAAGCCGGACGGAAGCTACGAGGATAGAGGCACATCCCCTGCAATACCGGGACTATCCTTTCAGAACCCGGAATGGACTTTTGCTGATATCAACGGTGATGGTCTTTCCGATATTGTGCATGTACAGAATGGACGTATTGAGTATTACTTGAATAAAGGCGCTGGCTGCACCCAGGGAGCTTTGTTTCAAATGACTCCAATATTGATGGAGAACAGTCAGGCTCTTGCCCAAAGCAGTATGAATTGGGAGCCACAAAGGCTTATGTTCATGGATATTAATGGTGATGGTCTTGATGACGCAGTTTATATATACGCTGACAGATTAGTATATTGGATAAACCGGGGAGGATGGTCATGGAGCGGGATACATGAAATAATTTTCTCTGAGAACGGTTTCCCTGTAAGCCTTACCACAAATCGAGCTTCTATAAGGAAAGGGGATATGCTAGGTACGGGAATGCCCGGTATACTGTGGAGTGCTAATGCATGTCCCATACGGTTCATGGATATTACAGCAGGTAAGAAGCCCCTTTTGCTGACAGGTATAGATAACGGAGTGGGCGGAAAAACCACTATAAGCTATACCTCAACCGCTCGGGCCAATGGTAGAGAGTGGACAACAAGAATACCTTTTTCAGTCTATGTTATCAATGAAATTCAAAGGCTGGATACAATTACAGCCCATATTGAAAAGACAAAATACCGATTCTATGACGGAAAATACGATAAAGAGAAACGTGAATTTCTTGGTTTTGGAATAGTTGAAGAAGAAAAGGTTGGAGATGAAGGGACTCCGGATCCTTCATGTGAAACACGAATTACTATTACAAAGAATCATCTTGGAGAAAACAGTTCTCAAGATCCACTGCTGCGAGCCAAGGAAAGAGTCCTTGCGGGGCTTCCATATTGGCAGGCCATATCCGGAAAAGATACTTCACGCCCGTATCGAATTGCAGAATGGATTTATGAACCTTTTGTATGCAGGGATTTTAATACAGGAGCTGATTGCTTCGGTGCTAACGGTCTTTCGCAGCGGGATGCTGCCGGTAACGCAATTCCTGAACCTGTTTGTTCAGCCTCTGAAGCGCTGGAGTTAGAGTTATTCTATGACACTGCAGCAGCGAATGCTTACTTGGACAGGACCCAGTCATTAGGAGGCAACGCATCAATAAGCAGTAATAAAGCCACGGATAATAAAGTGGATATATTCGGACGCAATATGTCGCTGCTTGAAGCAAGCAACATAAAGATATCAGGAAGCAATGTAGCAGGGTATGAAAATATTTGCAGCATTTCAGCAACAGTTGCACCTGCAGTCTTCACAAATGCTTTGGTCGGGGCTTTAAAAATAATATGCAAAAAATGTGATATGAAAACAACTGTGACTGCATATGCGCAGAAGGAAGCTTCACATATTGTGCTTCCTGTTGCTAGGATTCTGACAAGGTCAAATGGAAAGGTTATTCAGGATACCCGGCGTTATTATGACGGCAACGCATATACTGGACTTGCTAGGGGACTTGTAGATAGAGGTAACCTTTCAAGGGAGGAAGTATTAATTCTTCGACAGGATCAATACCTTAAGGTATACAGTGATTTACCGGGGGGCACTCCTGATATGGCAGCATTAGGTTATATATATATGGAGTATGGGGAAAGGAAGAGGATATTATTCAAACCTCCGATTGATATTAGAGTACCGAAACTGCCGATACTAGAAAAGTTTCCGCCATTAGACCGGAAGCCTGTTGTTTTTCTGCCTGAAGGTTACGGATATTTTGTAAACACCCGCCGGTTAAAATATGCCGTGCTAGGTAATGGCAGTATTGCTTATGGAAATATATCCGGATCTCTTGACGCCTTTGGGAATGAGACACTTTTCGAATGGGATGCTTTTCATCTTAGTAATGTTTCAAAAAAGGATCCCGCCGGCAATTCAACATTAACAAAACTCAATTACAGAGTGTCAAAAAGCGCTGTTACTACCGATGCAAACGGCAATTCTACCTATATGGAGTATGATGCCCTAGGCAGGCTGGTTAAAATTATTAAACCCGGTGATAATACAGCCTTTCCGACTATTAAATACGAGTACCATACTTCAATATTGCCGATTTGCATGAAAACAAGCTTGCGCGAAGAAGCAAATTTGCCTGGAACTCATGATTATACAGAGTATATGGATGGCTGGGGCAGACAGCTGCAAAACAGGCTTGAAGCTGAAAATGGCACATTTACCGTAAGCGGCTGTACCGCTTATAATTTCCGCGGCGGAATTATGGATAAATATGTACCGTATTTTGATAATTATATGGATTATTCTGATGTAAAACGAGGGGCAGCATTCTACAAAACTAAAATAGATGCTCTTGACCGGAAGACAGCCTATGTACATCCTGACGGGAGACGAAGTGTATTGAAATACAAGGGCTTTGAGGTTGAGGAATATGATAGGGAAGATATGTTTCGTGCATCTTCTCATTATGCCACTCCGACAAAAATGGTCTATGATACCAGGGGAAACCTTGTAGAAGTCTATCAGAGAAGTGATAATTCCACTATCCATACGATTTATGAATACGACATCCTCAACTTGCTGACTGCGATTAAGCCAGAGGGCGGACCTTCAGGCACTCCTGTAATTAATTATATGTATGACCTGCTTGGACGCCGTTTACGTGCTGAGCATATTCATGGAGGAGCAGTTAGGGCTGTTTTTGATGTGCGGGGGCTTAAAGCTTTCGAATGCAATGGTCTTGATAATGTTGTTATACAGAAGTTTGACAAGGTTGGCCGAATTATTGAAAAAAGCTTTTCAAACTCTGCTGAACCGCCGATACAATATACTTATATCGATTCAGGCACTGCTTTCCCCAGGGGAACTAACCTTATTGGCAGGCTCAGCTGTGTTAGGGATGCTCTTGGTACGGCTGAATTTACTTACAATTCCAGAGGACATCTTACAAGGCATTTGAGAACCTGGGATGAAGAAGGAGTTAAAGCCGAATACCGTGTTGATTTCAGATATGATTCTGCCGACAGGCTTATACGTACAATATATCCTTCGCTTAACGGAGGAAAAGACAGAATTTCTGTATATAGCAAACATGGCACTGGTAACTTGCTTGAATCCATAGAGTATGTATGTGCTTTACAAACAAATACCCTGGTCAAAAACATTGATTACGATGCAAGAGGAATGCGAAAGCTTGTAGAATTCGGAAGCGGGCTTGTTACAGAATTTAATTACGACGAGAATAACCTTTGGCTTTCAGGGCTTAAGACCCATAATCCCGGGAACTCCGTATTGCAGGATCTCGAATATTACCATGATTTAGAGGGTAACTTGATTGCCAGGTTGGACAAATGCTCGGATAATGCAGATATATACGGTTATGACGCACTTTATAGGCTTGTATCCTTTACAGAAGCTCAGGTTTCCCAATTGGGTACTATGCCCAAAGATTATACCGCATTGTTGAAAAAGCTCAGCTCATTAAACACACCGGCATTGTCATACAAATACTCTCCCATAGGAGATATTCTAGAATTAGGCGGTATAGGGGCCTATAAATATGCTCAAGCGTCAGGTACTGTTTCCGCAAACTTTGCAGCAGGAGGCTGCGAGTACATATTTGATAAAGCGGGGCGACTTTCGGAAAAAAGATCGACAAGTGCCAACCCTGCTGTTGAAGATAGTTACTTCTATGATTGCGAGGGCAGGCTGACAAGAATTGAACAATTTGACAATGACCAGGTTATTGAGATTACATATGACTATGAAGGTGAGAGAATCAGCAAACTTGTGAAAGAGCTATCCACCGGCAAGCTAATCTCGGAAACAAGGTATATTGGAAGATGGGTTGTGTTGGAGCATTCTGCCGGTCAGACTAGCTGGAGTGCTTTCCGTCTGTATGTTTTTGATGAGAACAAGCGAATTGCAGAGCTTGATGCAAAGGGAAACATTGTAGAATACATCCATGCAGACCACCTGGGAAGTGCTTCCGCAATCTGTGATAAAAGCGGAAATAGCCTTGGGGTGTTGCGTTATAAACCCTTCGGTGAGGAAATGAATTCGACCGTATGCAGCAGTTTCAGATATCGCTACAATGGGAAGGAAACAGATAACGAGCTTGGTCTTGTGAACTTTGGAGCAAGATACTATATTCCCCTGGTAGGAAGATGGGCATCCATAGACCCCGCAATATACAGTGAGCCGGAGAAGCTGATTAAAAATCCTCAGGGGCTAAATGTTTACGCCTATGCTTTGAATAATCCTGTGACACTGGTTGACCCTGTAGGTAAATCAGCGACAAAATATAAGGGTGAATATATAGATACCAGACAAAATATTGTCAGGAATATACCCATGGAAAACGGCACGGTTATGGCTGTGACCTACCGGATAGTTGAAGCAAAGCCCGGTACATGGCTCAGTAAAATTACCTATGATTTCGGCTTAGGAAAGTACTACTCCAAGGAGCAGGGTTATGGTGCTTATGATAGAAACATAATTTTCCCCGTTAATGAATCCGCCTCACAGAAATATAATCCTGACAGGATAAAACCAAGTGAACAGTTTGCAGTTGCTGTGTCAGCAAGAGTTCTTGCTCCTGAAACGCTTAATTTTGAAGGAAGCACCATCACTGCAGGAATGCCGAAACAATTCTCAAAGGATTGGGCATTTAGGACTATCGTGGGTGGTGGACTTGGTATAACTCCTGTTGCGGGAGAAGCAGTCACATTGGAAATTAAAAATCTGAGGGCTCCCGGTAGTACTGCAATGTTCACCTATGCAGGAGCGGGTATCGGAGTATCTGCCGGCGTAGGCTCGTTATGCGGACTAAGTGACTGGACTAAATTCCATACAGGTGATTATCTCAGTCTTAGTGATTTTGAAGGTCGTGCTATGCATGGCTCTATAGGATTAGGATATGGTACAGATGAATTTGTTCTTTTTGGGCCAAAAAACAAAGGCAAGACAGATAGCCCAGTTTCATTGAAAAGCTCCGGCCCTGGAGGTTATTTCGGTGCAAGTGCCACTGACGGATATCTTAGTAAATAGTCACCATTAAGGAGTTGTTGATGGTAATGCCTTCATGGTCAATGATAGAAAGCTTATTAAATGATAGAACAGAGTATTTGCTAAACAACAACCATAACAAATTTAATATTTCAGATGGATTATTTTCACCTTTCGAGCTGTCAGTGGACGCTTTGAGCGGAAAGTACGGGGCCCTATATGTGACCCCGGAAATACCCGCTTCAAAACTGTCGGAGAGACTGGAAGAAAATCTTCATGGAATTGCCCGGGAAGTCGGGCTTTCGGATAACGTGAAGAGGTTTGTTGCTGCCGCATATGAATCGCCCGCTCCTAATACTTTAATTCGCTTAGGCTATGCAGCCAGGGGCGATGACAGAACATTTTACATGAATAAGCTCAGACCACGCATACTATATGATTTTCTGACTGGCATTGGAATGGCAGATTTTGCAGGACGTATAAAAAAAACATGCTTTTCTTTCTGTATCACTGATGAACATTTACATAATGAACCGGAATATTTAAAAAATATCAATGGATTTCCTTATTATTTAGGAATGTCTTTCGGGTATGCAGGGGCAAAGACCGGTAAATACAAAGCTTACATAGTTTTGCCGGAATGCAGCATACAAAGTCTATATGATTATATTGAGGTATCAGGAGGGAAAGAATGGGCACAGACCTTAATCGGAGCTTCAAGACTGATTTATGGTGACTGCCAGTTTTACAGGGGTGGAAGAATAACCTTGACAATATCCAGCAGTTCACTAAAACCGGGAGTGTCTTTTTATCTTGGTGATCATGCATCTGACTCTGCAAAAATTATACTTTGTTTTGCTTTGTGCTCCTTTCTGCAATTACCTCTTACACACATAGCATCTTTTGCATCAGTTTTATCGCAAATTTTTGACTGGAAGCATACAAAACAGCTCAGTTATTTTTCAATAGAACCCCACGGTCCTTCAGGTGCAAGGCTCAGGCTGTGGCTGAGAAGTGGGGATGCTTAAAGGGACGGTTCTTGATTAGTTTGTGTAACAAGCACCGAACAAAAGAACTTAATTGAGAAATATAAAAAACTCTGGGGACAAAATCCTCAGAGTTGCTTGCTTTTTATGGCGGAGAGAGAGGGATTCGAACCCTCGGACCGCGTTAACAGTCACACGATTTCCAGGTAAGTATGGGTGTTTTTAGATTGGTTTATTGAATTTTAGTTTACTTGAGAAATGTTGACTTTACAATGGCTTAACGCATGTTAATTGTTTAATTTGCATTAGTATATACCTTTAAGTTTTTTTGTGTTATTACCATAGTGTTACCACGAAAACTCTCCTATATAATAACTGGCAGACTCACTTTGGGAATAGAGTGATTTAAAAGGGGTTACTATCAATAACCAACTAAACATAGTGCCTGGGAAACTCCGAATTTGTATATTTATTTTTTACCTTGTATATTTATTTAGTGCCCATAGTTTTTCGGAGGTTTCCTAGGCACTATATTTAAGCCGAGCGAGTTTTCTATTATTTGTTTAATAGTTGCAATTATCGAATAATTATACAAAATTATTTGCTTATTGTTAGAAAATATAATAAAATAGCGGCATTACAAAAATTTATAGATTATACATTATACATTATGAAGGGGATGGTTTTTATGGAGACAAAATTAGAAAAAAAGTATGGTCTACTTACGGCGATAGCAATGGTTGTTGGTATTGTTATAGGTAGCGGAGTTTTCTTTAAAGCAGAAAAAGTTTTAACTGCGACTGGAGGAAATCTTACATTAGGTATACTAGCTTGGGTTATAGGTGGTATCATTATGATTGCCTGTGCCTATACTTTTGCTGTAATGTCAACTAAATATCAGTATGTAAACGGTGTAGTAGATTATGCAGAAGCTACAATGGGCAGAAAATACGGATACTATGTTGGATGGTTTATGGCATTGATTTACTATCCAACATTGACATCAGTATTAGCCTGGGTTTCGGCCAGATATACTTCTGTATTATTTGGGTTTTCAATTACCGGTGGAGAGTGCATGACTATTGCAGCTCTATTTTTGATAGGCAGCTATGCATTAAATGCATTATCACCAGTTTTAGCAGGTAAATTTCAAGTTAGTACAACTATAATAAAACTTATTCCACTAATTTTAATGGCTATAGTTGGAACAATCGTAGGTATCAGTAGTGGTATGACTGTAAATAACTTTACAACTGTAGTAACAAAAATCAGTACTACTAATGCATTATTTACAGCTGTTGTTGCGACAGCTTTTGCATATGAGGGTTGGATTATTGCTACATGTATCAATGCTGAATTAAGAGATGCAAAGAAAAATCTTCCATTAGCTCTTGTTGGAGGAACTTTTACTATAATGGTTGTTTATATTCTTTATTATATTGGATTGGCTGGAGCAGTACCAAACGAAGTTATGATGGCCGGTGGTGAAGCAGGAGCAAAACTAGCATTTCAAACAGTATTTTCGACTTTAGGTGGTTCACTAATCTTTGTATTTGTTATTATTTCTTGTTTAGGAACTTTAAACGGATTAATGCTTGGATGTACACGTGGTCTTTATTCAATAGCAGTAAGAGGCTTTGGACCAAAGCCAAATGTATATAATCAGGTTGATAGCATGACAAATATGCCAACAAATTCATCTATCTTTGGTTTACTTCTTTGTGGTATATGGTTGTTCTTCTTCTATGGTGCTAATTTAACAAATCCTTGGTTTGGATTTTTCTGTTTTGATTCTTCGGAATTACCTATAGTTACTATTTATGCAATGTATATTCCGATATTTTTTATGATGATAAAAAGAGAGAAAGACTTAAACTTCTTCAATAGATTTGTGGCGCCTACTGTTGCTTTAGCAGGATGTGTTTTCATGATAATTGCTGCCTGTTTTTCTCATAAGATGGCAGTCGTTGCATACCTGATCATATTTGCAGTTATAATGGGTATTGGTGCTATGTATGCAAATAAAAAAGTTGAAAGTAATAAATCCTTAGAAACGATGATGTAGTTTAATAAATCCTCTTATACATAAGTATGAGGGGATTTATTGCTGTAAGAGCATCAAAATAAAAGGGTGTACTTGAAACACCCTTATCTTAGTACTTTATATATCTTACTTATAACCGTGTCTATTTCATCCTTTGTAGTAAATCTACCAAGACTGAAACGTACAGCTCCATGTCCAACTTCATCCGAAACGCCCATAGCCTTTAAGACAGGGGATATTGTTGTCAAGCCTGAATGGCAGGCAGAACCTGTTGACGCTGCAACATCGTCCAAGCCGTTTAAAACCTCATGCCCGTTAAAACCGATAAAGCTGATATTCAAGGTGTTTGGAAGCCTTTTTTCAGGATGTCCGTTTAGTACAATTATTTCCCCGAAATTTACTTTAAGGCTGTTATAGAAATACTCTGTCATTAATTTTAAACTATCGCTTTTTAAGGTCTCTTTTGCAATTTCGCACGCTTTACCGAGGGCAACATCAAAAATGATATTCTCCGTTCCGGCACGCCTGCCGCTTTCATGTCCTGCACCATGTATTAAAGGCTCAATACTGATTCCTTTTCTCACGTATAAGGCACCGATACCCTTTGGTGCATAAAGCTTATGTCCAGCAACTGTTAGAAAATCAATGCCTAGCTCTTTGACATCAACAGGCACTTTACCTATTGATTGAGAAGCATCGGTATGAAACAGGATGTTATGTTTATGGCAAATATCTGAGATCTCCTTTATAGGCTGCAGTGTTCCAGTTTCATTGTTAGAATGCATAATTGTAACGAGTATGGTTTTGTCTGTTATAAGCTTTTCCAATGCAGTAATGTTTATTATTCCATACGGGTCAACAGGTACATATGAAATTTCATACCCCAGTCTTTCTAAATATTTGCACGGGTTCAAGACAGCCGGATGCTCTATCTGCGAGGTAATTATGTGATTGCCTTTATTTTTATATGAATAGGCAACCCCTTTTATAACCATATTGTTTGCTTCGCTGCCGCCACTTGTGAATATTATTTCTTCCGATTGACAGTTTAGCAAATCCGCTACCTGCTGCCTTGATTGCTCAACTGCTCTTTTTGTAGTAACACCCAATTCATGACTGCTCGATGGATTTCCAAAATTATCGAAAATGAAGGGGAGCATAGAGTCTGCAACTTGTTTGTCAATCGGGGTTGTAGCATTATAATCAAGATATATCATATAGTATTCCTTTCTGTTGACGGGGTTCACAGCCGAACCCTCGCCTTATTTTTATGACTTATCAATGTCTTTGCCACTTTCATATTCACAATATTGTACAAATATGCATATAAGAAAATAATATTAGCTTTTAGAATATATGTCAAGGAACTCTGACTACTGGCGAGAACAAAGGTAATTATTGTAATAAAAGCTGCTTGTAATACCATAGGGGCGTGGACGTTTAAATATATAATTGACTTTTGCTAGACGCTGTTTTGATATATTTTCTATAAAAGGGGGTCGTATTATATGAATATCAAAGCAATGGTAGAAGATTTAAACTGTGTCTTAGGCTTGGAAAGATATATAGTTGGTATTAACTTTATTTTTAATAAAGAAGAATATGAACTTTCAGCTGTTCCACAGGTAAGATACAAGCTGTCATATTGCAATATGGTTAAATTGGCCGCATCAGGTAAAAGTTTCAAAGCAGACATAAACAATTTTTTATGTATTGGTTCAGCAAAAGCACTAGGCTTGATAAAACCGGATTCAAATGCGACTTCAGGTAATGTTTATTATTCCTTCGGGCTTTATGACAGCTTATGTACTGCTAAGAATGTGCAAGAAGATGTAACATTTTTAGATCATCAGACGTATGGGGTTGTTGTTATGCCTCTGGAAAAATTCGAGGCTCAGCCGGATGTTGCTATATTTATAGTAAATCCATATCAAAGTATGAGAATACTACAGGGATATGCATATCACCATGGAGCAGCAAAGAATATAAAAATGGCGGGAAATTCTGGAATGTGCTCCGAATGCACGGCAACGACCTATGATACAAATGATATGAATTTGTCGCTCCTTTGTTCAAACACCAGGTTTTCTGCAAAGTGGAAGGATGATGAACTTGGCATTGGTATGCCATTTAATATGTTTGAAAAGGTTTGCGATGGTGTAATAAAAACAATTGGACCATGCGAACCAAACGAAAGGAAAATGAAGATTATTGCAAAATGCAAAGAAGCAGGTAAGAAGATAGATATTAGTTTGGATGGCAACTATTTTAAGAGCACTTCAAAATAATGCACAAGTGGAAATGTGAGGGAATTGGATGAAACTATATGAAATAGAGCAGAAGGTTTATTTAAACCTTTAGGTGCCTGGGAAACCTCCGAAAAAGTCGCAAGATTTGAATAAGCCACGTTTACTAGGAATAGTAAATCATTACCCCTATTTCCAATGCCACCAATTTTGAAATTTCCCAGTTATAGTTATTGCAAGACCTAATATTATGCAAACTGAACCTAAAGTGTAAGATCCTCCGTATGAATAAACAAATCCAAAAAATATTAAAATTCCACCTAGCACTATCTTGCCTTTGCCGATTCTAGGATTTACAATAAGTCGTTCTTTATTTTTATTATCACTAATACTATTTGGAGCTCCGCAATTTGGACATGAAGCTGCATTTCGACTTATTTGTTTGCCACAATCAGGACAAGTCACAAGAGCCATCTTAACCCCTCCACAATATTTATTAACCGAATATTTCAACAAAAACTTACATTTTCCCTTTATTTCCATAAAAAATAAATAGCACTATATTAAATAGTGCTATTAGTTAATTATCGGTTTCTTCTATAGGAAATATGGTGCCTGGCCTTATTCTATATATTTATATCTTAAACTTCCCAATAATCGCCTGTCTGTCCGAGTATATTAGCTGTTATTTCAGAAATCTGCACGGTGGATTTTGCTGTCTCCTCGGCTAGCTTTCTGATTTCGTTTGCTACCACAGCGAAGCCTTTTCCTGCATCACCGGCTCTAGCTGCTTCTATGGATGCATTGTAATCCTCCTCTGCTATTTGTATAAACTTATCCTATCATTTACTCCAATACCAGGATATGATTTATATCACACATTTGAAGGATTGTGAAAATGAGTGCCAGGAATTTAATTATCGGATTCGAATCCCTTTTCATGTTATTCTATATCATCAAATTACGGTCAATATTGATACGTTAATTAGAAGTCCATTAGAAGTATCTATGATACCTAACCCCATTGATCTACCTTGTATAGATGCTGATTCAACAAATATAATTATTTTATACTACATAATTTTATTAATCCTTGTGGTACTCATTCATATCTCATCTATATATGGTATATAGCATCTCTCTCCTGCTGCTGGGTTATCATTAAATGCTCTTACCCCATCATATCGGTTAAGTATGTAGCTGTTAAATTCGCCTTTATAAATTGGCTCTCCCTTAATATTAAATAATTCCCCAAAGCCATGTGCATATATATTTCCATTGTAATCTTCGTATAAAGCCCCTTTATATTTTAAAGTATTCTTGCCGTCTTGAGCATAAAAAACCTTTCCTAATCCGTTTTTCTTTCTTTCCCTCCACTCACCCTCATAAATCACTTGTCCGCTTTCATTGTAAATTGTTCCAAACCCTTCATAGCCATCAATAGGAACATCTTCATAATGATCATCTGAATCGTCGGGGGATAATGTATAACCCCCCGAATACTTTACATTACCTTTATATATATTATACTTTTCTCCATTGATATAAGCTTCTTCAACAAAGATACTACTTTCCCCCATATAATAAGATACAATATAATGAATTATTTCATTACCCATGTATCCATTATTGACATTATGCCGTATGGTATTATTGAAACAGCATTTAAAATCTAACTTTAATATTTTATTGTTATTAGTATCTTTATCCAATTTATAGAAATTGCAGAATCCTACTGGAATAAAATTATAAAATGGTTCACCATCCCAACTATGGTGTTCTAATACATAATAATTACCAATCATATTCCACCTTCGCCATGTGATAAAACCATAATGAATTTTGCTTTCACTAGAATATTCTTTGCTATAAATCTCTATACTATTATTGATCTGTTTAGTCCCTAAATTGTCTTTTGAATATACCAGGTCTCTATTATTATAAAATCCATCATTCGATTTACTATTATTAAAGTTTGCGCCTGCACCTACATTTTCTTTTATATTTTTTATAGATTTCACCATTTGACCACATTGGGGACAAAAAACAAGGTTTTCATCAACTAAACTTTTGCAATTTGAGCATAATCCCATATATCCTTACCCCCTTTATTACTTTTTGCTAAATAGATAAGTAGTATATAACCATCTCATAAATGCCAATATTAATTTGCTATACAGTATTTCTTTTTGTATTCAAGAGCTAAATCATAAAAACTTTCTGATATATCTAGATTATTGTATTGGTTAATACAATTATGTAAATCACCATTGCCATACAGTCTTTTATAGGATTCAAAGTAAAAATACTTTTCAATTATCGCAGCTATGTAATCCTGTTCAATGTCATAAATACTTTTTTTAGATTCAATATATGTATCATATCTGCTTTTGACAGGATCACTATGAATTCTAACTCCAAAGTAGCCAGTCGTATCATATGGTTCCATAACCATTTTTCTAGATTGAGTTTTTGTAGCCTCGAAGTATTTATAAAACTCATCTTTTGTTAATAGTTCGTAACTTCCATATCTACTAAATCTAATCTTTGCCATCAAATGACTAATCATCATAAATACATGTTGCTCATTAAAGGCCTCATTATTTAACAAGTACAGCTCATAGTATTTCTTTTCTAATAGTCTATTCTGATTTTTCTCCATATCTCTTTGTATACTCAATAAAAACTCTCTAGCATTTGCATCTAAATAAGTAAAGATCTCTTTTACCTTAGTTTCAAATGTTATATCTTTGTCCTTTCCCTCACAATAAAAACTTTTCATACCGCAGTTTCCTAGAGCTTGAGCATTAGCATCAAAATATTTGCCCATGAATCCTCCTTCTCTCATCGTCACATCATTCAACTGATTGAAATGAAGTAAACAATTATAAAAACATTCAATCCTATATCCTCATGGAATTATTCTACTTTTATGTAATAAAACCTCCAAATTTACATTTTATTCATTTACTTTTTTACTGGCACCACAAACCCTTTATTATTCTTGTCTTGTAATAGATTTAAAAGGTCTTGTGCCGATTCTTCATAGCCTTTTATTTCTACAAATGCTATCAGGGTATCAATCATTGGTATATATGGCATTTCAAAACCTCCTTGAATGTTGATTTATCTATATTTTGTACTTATATGGTTTTGTAACCCCTTCTGTTAGTAAGGAGGGGTGGTAAAGCATTTTAGCCTTAACCCTCAGTATCACATAAATCATGGAATGTGTCTTAAATAAAAGTAATTTATTCCAATTGGTCCTAAGCATCGGCCACTATTTTGGTAATATTTACATTTTCAATTGGATCCCGATAACCTCGTATTAATTTAGCATATGCTCGAATATATATGATGCAGGTACAAACTAAATTGTTACAGGAGATATTTATTATGAGCATTTTAAAAATTAATCCAACACCATCACTTCCTCCAACAAAATCATCCACATCAGGATACTCAAATAGTGGTGACAATAAAAGAGGCAATAAGGGCGGCAATGAAGGTAACTATAGTGGTTTAACATTCCAAGATATTTTTAAACAAAATCTGGATAAATATGGTGCCAAGCAAGTCAGTTAAACAGTTTTCATCTGCCCTACTTAGCTATATTGTAAGAATTCCGAAGTTAGTTATGTCAAACTAAATTTCAAGACAAAAAACAAAAAAAACGCTTCAATTCATTGAAACGTCACAATTCTTAATGGCGGAGAGAGAGGGATTCGAACCCTCGTACCGCGTTAACAGTAACACGATTTCCAGAAGGGCTAATACCCATTTAAGTATGTTCGTGTGATTAACTTTTGTTCTAATCATATTTAACTATTACCTTGGTGCCTAGTGTGTAATTTTAATTAGTTATATACACTTTCTGCATACTTCAACTAAACTGCCGTCAAAAGCGCGCCTCATGCAAAACAGATATATTCATTTCTCTTTATAACTCTTTATCTATGAGATTAAACATGTTAATCTGTTCTGACTTTGTATCATCTGGGGATATCTCAATTAAATTTTCAGAAATAAAGTTTGCATTAATAAGTGTTTTTTTATTCTCTATAAGCCCCTCAATTTTCGTTCTATTATTATTACACCAAGGATGAACTATTCTAGAGTTCTTAACTGCATTGCTCCCTCCTTTGGCACGAGCTTTCTTATGGTCTAACTGGTAAGAACCAAAGTCAATGGTGCCTCCACAAATTTCACATCTATAACAACTGCTAAAATAACTGTACATTTCTTGCTGTACTTTTGTACCTTTAGAAAAATGCTTGAATGGAGTACCATTATCTGTATTAATATCAGCTAAAAAGTCCTTAAGTATTTTCTTATCTACATGATTTGAATTTTGCATATAGTTTATAGCTATATCAACTGCAGATAATTTATCCTTCCTACCTTGAACTACGTAGTCTAATAATTGGTCTAGTACGTCAACATGATTTTTACTAAGTCTAGCAGGCCCCGCACCTTTTCTGCTCAATGACCGGAATATATAATCCTTGCACAACATCCATACTTCTTCAAAAACATCTCTATTCAGTGATAAAGTCAATTTTAATTGTTTTACGTCCTCATCAGACTCTTTAGTAAACCACATAAGAAATAGTAGAAATAACATTTGCCTAAATTGCCCTTTAGATGTATAAAAGTAAAAGGCAGGACAAATTCCTAAACTTTGTGGTTTATTTCCCAGTATTTGTGTTAACAATCCGTTAAGTTTTTCTAATTGATTCTGAGTTTCTACGGCAACTACAGTATTATCTTTTTCCTCAGCATATTTTTCTAAAGTCTTATTAATATTATTTCCGCCAGTTTGTCCATGATTAACAACAGTAAATAGATTTTGCAAGAATTCATATCTATCAAAACTTAGTTGCTTTTTTAAAATACACAATGGATATTCAGTAATTTTTATTTTAGTTGATAGGTTATCTGAAGGCGATAGTAATAAAGTGTATAAACCTTTACTTATCTCATTACATCTATCTTTCCCATCAATCCACAGAAATTCCTTTCTCCCATTACTAATAATACCAGCCATAGCTCTAGCAACTGGTGACCTTCTATTATTTAAATAAGTCGCTTCTTCAGGTGACAAAGGCGTACCTCCCATGTTAATATTAATGAATGATTGTTCCGCAATTTCATAATCACCTGTAACCCATTGTATTGGAATTCTTAGCGAAGTATTCAAATTATATGCAAACCTTCCTTTTGATTCTGTATCAATAGGTAAAACATCAGCAGGATTTTGTCTGCCATCTACAGCTTTTTTAAATGCTTTTCTAGCAGTAAGGCATTCCTTATAACTACCAATTTGTTCTTTGATAATACCTCGGATTCTTTTAGAAGCTGATAGTTCATCTTCTTCTATATAACCATATTCTAATGCCTGCTTTGAATCACCCCAATCGTCCATTAACCAAGCTCTTATAACAGATAGCCTATGAGCTCCATCTAGTACAAAGATATGACCTGTTAATGTATTTAGCCAAAAGATTACACCTGGTATAACCTGATTACCTCTTAACGTTTGTAATAGATTTATACACTTATTATCGTCCCAGTGATTTGTAGGTCTTTGAAATTCTGGTTTTCTTAATCTATCCCAAATTGAAAGACCTGCCTCATCATCAAAGAAATCTCTTAATTCTAAATGTGACTTTTGATGTAACTGTGCTTCTTCTGACTTTGGTATCTGCTCAATTTCACCTGATGTCATCAATGCTTCTGATGGTATATGGTGGTCAAGATTAACATTTACTTTTGAATTCATTTTAGTATCCATTTCTTCACCCCCTGAATTCTTGTTACTTCTAAGAATAATTATATCACTAGTATGTATTCTTTTCTTTACCAAACTGCCAACTTATTCATTACCAGATAGTATCAAAAATTACATCCAGCCATTGTTCCGACATATTCTCTGCAAGAGACTCATAATCCAGTCATGGTTAGGCTACCTTGTATACTGTTGCCATTCTCGGAAATCTAGCCAATATTGTCTGCAGTATAGCCAAAAAACCTCTTGGTCGTTAATTGCCTTAAGTATATTAAGATGTCCCAAATGAAAGCTTGATAAACCATGTTGTGTTTTTAACATGCTATTTTGAACTCCTCATACTTGAGCTCATAAGTAGGGAATTAGGTACTAGGGAAACCGCTGAAAAACGGCTATAAAAAATAAGATTTTTCTTCGGGTTGAATGATTATGCATTGGATTTTTTATCAATTACCTTTATATGTTAAAGTATCTTTGGTTATTCGTATATATAAGCACATATAGCACTTTAT